>NZ_JBIMJM010000010.1:0-47590 GCF_043674115.1 Streptococcus sp. A34
TTTCTATACTGAGTTGGGGAATTCTAGTATATCAGACGAACATGTCTTTTTTGTTGCACTTCATTTTACAACGCGGGCATTAAGTTTTTTGGCAAATTGTTTCAATTCCTGAAAGAAGTCTTTCAAATAACGAGGATCGGTAAAGACTGGACCGTTGTGTAATTCCATATGAAGCCCCCCTGCAATAGTGCTACTAAATAGAACACCGGAAACTTTCACATCTCCCTCAACCTCATAACCTACAATCTTGACGTCGTAGCCTCTTTTTGCTAAGTGGCGAGCCATTTGGGGTGATTGTTCGTAAAATTGACGATTCGCTTTTTTGATATGTTCCTGGAACAATTCATCAGTTATTAGCTCTAAAGTCATAGGAGTCCTCCTAGATGTATCAATATCGACCTAAAACTTTCTTGACAACTTGAATGA
This sequence comes from Streptococcus sp. A34, assembly GCF_043674115.1. Classification (NCBI taxonomy): domain Bacteria; kingdom Bacillati; phylum Bacillota; class Bacilli; order Lactobacillales; family Streptococcaceae; genus Streptococcus; species Streptococcus sp. A34. Next base: position 427 of record NZ_JBIMJM010000010.1, read on the forward strand.
GACTGTGCTTAAGTGGATTTGGATAGTACATGAATACTCCGGGTGTACGTTTAATATAGCCGTTAAAATTCTGCTTAAATCGTAGCACACCATCGCTTCCATCAAACTGTCCACTTATCCCTAAGAAGTTATAGGACTGGCATCCGCGCTTGATAGCTTCAAGCATTACATGTTCTTGAAGTATTGCTGGCGCATAGAATTTATTAAATTCAGGATAGGAACCACTATTGAGATAGTAGGCTTCCTTTTTTAGGTAGACAAAAAGGCTTGCACAAAGTGGGACATCTTGTTGCCCATATTTTTCTATCATGTTTCGTGCTTCTTCTTTACGGATTTCAAATGTTTCATACTGACTCTTGAGTTCGCGTAATTGATTTTGCTTTTTTTCTGAAGTTGGATTTTGGAGCAGGTCAGCTTGGAGTTGATCGATCTTGCCTGATAGCCCCCCTTGTTCTCGAGCCAAATTGTCTAAATAGTTCTTGAAATTCAAGCTAGCGACAAGAAACTCTGCCTTATCACCGAAACTATCATATAGGTACTCATAATATTCTAACGGTTTGTCATTAAAATCTCGTCTATCGGAAGTTGCAACCGTTATTTTTTGGAAAAGTGCCAATTGATCCCGCTCTAACTTACGAATGGAGATGCCAAATGTTTTAGCTTTCTTTATGAGTGGCTTCCCTTTCTTACTAAAAGATTGAAATAGATTTTCTTGAGTTAGACCGGTCAAATCTTTGATGTAGTACCAATCCCCTGTAGAATAGCCGACATGTAATCCTTGATGATGGTAACCAATAGAGGTTAATTGGTCAATGATGGTATGATTGATGTCCGTAGTTGGATTGCCATTGGTATCAAATTCCTGGAGGGACTGGTAGGGTTTTACCTTGAGTTCAATTGCCTGCATTTTTTTTGCGAAGTGTTGTAACCCCTTATAAAAATCCTGAAGATAGGTTTCATCAGTACAAATAGGTCCATTGTGAAGTTCCATATGGAGTCCACCAGCAATTGGAGTGCTAAATAAGATAGCGGATACTTTCAAATCTCCTTCTACTTCATAACCTAGGATGGTCACTTCATAGCCCCGCTTTTTTAACAGACTGGCCATTTCTGGAGATTGCTCAAAAAGTTGGGATTTTGCTTGATCAATGTGGGCTTGAAATTCTTGTTCAGTGATTACTCTTAATGTCATATATTTCCTTTATTTTCTGCCTAAAATAGTTTTTAAGGAGCGAATGAGTTTATATTTTATAGGATGTGGGTAGTAACGAAAGGTTCCCATTTTTCGTACGATTGTCCCATTAAAGTTTTGTTTGAAACGGAGAACGCCGTCGCTACCGTCAAATTCTCCACGAATGCCTAAAAGGTTGTAGAAAGGGATATTTTTATCTAGGGCTTTTCGCATAGCGAATTCTTGAAGGGCAACAGGGGCATAAAAAGCATTGAATTCTGTCAGTGAACCGCTGAAGAGATAGACAAGTTCATGGTCGGTATAGACGAAAAGGCTGGCTGCTAGATCGATATCAGCTTCGCCATACTGGTCAATCCATTTCAAGGCTTCTTCTTTGCGGGTTTCAAAGCTCATTACCTGGCTGGTCAACTCGCGGTGCTCGTTTTGTTTTTTTCTAGAATTTGAATTCTTATCTAGTTCTTCTTGGACAGCATCCAATTTTTGTTGGACCTGCTTTTGGCTATCTTCCAAGTGTTGGAGATAGACGCGGAAGTTAATGCTAGCCATAGTGAAGGCAGCCTTTTCGCCAAAGGCATCGAAAAAGTCTTGGTAATAGTCTAGAGATTTATCTGGATATTCTCTTCTTTCTGAGGTGGCGGAAGTGATGGCCTTGAATCGTTCCAGTTGGTCTCTGTCCAACTCACGGATCGTTAGTCCAAAACTATTGGTTTTCTTGACGAGTGTTTTTCCTTTCTTACTAAAGGACGCAAACAAGCTATCTTGAGTCAAGGTTGACAGGTCTTTTACATAGTGCCAGTCTGGTTCTCCTCCTGGATAACCTGTCAAAAGTCCGTCGTGTAAGAATCCGTTGTCGGTCAAGTCTTTGATACGATCTGGCTGTTCAGGCCCAGTAGCCTTTCCGTCGCTGTCAAAGGTTTGGTAGCTGTCATAGGGTTTGACTAAGACTTGCAAGGCACCGCGTTCTTTGGCATAGGTTTTGAGCAAGCGGTAGAAGTGGTGCAAGTATGCCGGGTCTTGGCAAACAGGTCCAGAATTAATTTCCAGATGGAGGCCACCGGTCATCGGAATTGCATAGATAATAGCAGATACAAGAGTTTGCCCTTTGTCAGTCAGGCCGATATAGCGAACATCCATGCCACGTCTTCTTAGGAGTTCAGCCATCTCCTCCGTTTGCATGAATGAACGCTGTGAAACTTGATTGGCATGTTTCTGATAATCTACTAAATTCAGTTCAATTAGCTGCATTAGTGTCGGTTCCTTAATTGTTTTCGGATTGTATAGACGGTGGTTGTTAATTTGTAGAGGAAGCGATTTACTGGGACGGTAAATTCCCCAAGATACTCTTCAATGAGAGGGTTGAATTTTGATTTAAAACTAAAGAGCCCACCATCTAGTTGGTTTTCAATCCCTCCCATATTTTGCCATGAGGCACCGCGATTAAACGCCTGTCTTGCTGTTTCATACCAAGTCAGAATGGCAGGTTGGTAACGGCGGTATTCTTCATCCATTCCAGCATAGAGATTGTCAGAAGTTGGGCCAAAATCAACTGAAAGTGTTGCAGCAAGAGAGGCAAGGTGATGCCCCTCAGCTAATTTCTTTTCCAGGAAAGCCAGTTCTTCTAATGTTTTTTCTGTATCTTCACTATTTTGGGATCGCTTACCTGGCTTAGTCTTTTCTGTAAATTTAAGAGCTTCCTGTGTCAATTTCTCTTTTTGAGCAAGGAGTGTGCTATAACGTTTATCTAAATCCAACTGCGTAATGGTTATAAAGGAATGTTCTGGATAGGTTGTCAGTATTTTTTCATAATAGGCTTTATCTCTCAAAGAGATTGATTTGCGTTTCTCAGTTTTTTTCATGAGTGCAGCAAATTCATCTAGCCATTCGACGCCCCCAACTTGAACTACAAGTCCTTTATTCAAGGATGTGCGAATGGTTTGGCGTGTGCTTTTCGACAGAGTTTCGTCGGAAAAGTAGTCCCTGTGGATATTAGCTTGAAAACGGGGTTGGATACTTTGTGCCATATCCTGAGTCCGTCCTGTCCATTCAGCGCCTGCCTTTTGGAGAATGGCTAGTTGTGCAAGGGTTGTAGGGTTTTCTTCAACTTCTTGTCCAATTTTGTACTGTTTGAGTAGGAGGGCTGGGTCAAATTTAATGAAGAGGGCTCGCTTGATTTTGCCGAATTTTTTTAGAGAAGCAAGGACAAATTGAACCAAGTCTTGGTTTGAGTAGTCCATAATCGGACCACGTGGAATATAGAGCATGCTAAGGCCAGCAGGTAAGGGGCGGATTAGGACAGAAGCAACGGCCACTAAACTGTCATCTTGGTAGAATCCCAAGCGCTCATTTCCCCAGTTGTCCTTAATCTTTGCCCAGGAGCTGCTTTGCAGGAGGTTGACCTGTTCATGGATTTTTACAAATTGATCGTGTTCCTCGGCGGAGATGCCGATTTTATATGTAAACATTAGTCTAATACCCACTCTCTAAGGGCGTAGGCAACGCCCGATTCGTCATTTGATTTGGTAATGTACTTGGCGATTTTTTTCAATTCGGAATTACCGTTTTCCATGACAACAGGACTGCCAACCACCTCTAGCATAGAGCGGTCGTTTTCCTGGTCGCCGATGGCCATGGTCTGATCCATAGTCAGGCCTAATTTAGCAGCCAGCTGAATAATAGCTTGGCCCTTATTGACTGTCTTAGGTGTGATTTCTAAGTAAAATGGAGCTGATTTTGCGACATTGTACTTATCTGTCAGGTTGCTAGGTAGTTGTGGAATAGCAGCATCTAGTACTTCAGCCTCATCGACCATCATGCATTTGATGATTTCCTTGCCCACCATTTCCTCTGAGGTTCTATAAAAGACCGGCGAGCTCACCAACATGGCCTCATAGACAGTGTACTTGCCGATATTGCGGTTAGCAGTGTACATGCCTTCCTTGGTGCTGGCATGCATAGGCAAGTTGAGCTTGCGGGCAGCCAGTTCAATATCCAAATAATCATCGTATGAAAGCGTGTCTTTGACAATATCCTCGCCGGTAGCTGCATCCTGGACTAAGCCACCGTTGAAGGTGATTACGTAATCACCAGCCTCTGTCAGGTTGAGCTGGTCTAGGATTGCACGGACACCAGAAATAGGTCGTCCTGTGGCGATAACAATTTTGACACCTGCTTTTTTAGCATCCTGAATAGCCTGGAAGACCTCAGGTGTGATTTCGTGTTGGCTGTTTAAGAGGGTGCCGTCGATGTCGATAGCAACTAGTTTAATGGTCATGTTGGTCTCCAATTACAAATTGATCATTGTGAACATGGCTGATAAATGCCGCTGTTTGCTGGGAGAAAATCCCAGACTCATCCAGCATTTCCTTGGGGAAATAGAAACGGCTGTCGCCATGAATGGTTCCAGATAGGGCAGCGACGATAGGAGATAGGGCAGATAGTTCTACCAAAATCTCATCCTTGCGGTGGATTTCAATCTGGGTCCGTTTTTTCTCGGCATTGGGCCTGTAGATATCGTAAGGCAGGTCAAAATTATGGTGGATAGCTGTATAGTATTCGGGGTCAAAGCCTACATCGGCCACCAGGCTGCGAAGAGAGTCTAATTGAGCCTCTTGCTCGGCCTTAAAGGTAATGGACTTGAAGACCTTACGATTGATATAGCGCTGGGCCAGGTCCGACAAAATGCGGTCTGGTCCGTCAATCCAAGACTGGAAGTAGGTATTCATAACCCCGTCGTCCAAGGACAAGTAGTCTGCTAGGGTAATGCGATGTTCGAAAAATGGCAGCAGTCGTGGAGAGGTTCTGGCAAAGAAATCCTGCTCGCTAGTATAGAGCAATTTAGCACGGTTGAGCAGGTTTTGCAGCAGGACCTCCATAGAGCGGCTGGCTGGGTGGAAGTAGACCTGCATATACATCTGGTAACGGCTGAGGACATAGTCTTCCACCGCATGCATCCCCGACTCCTTAAAGGCAATGCCATTTTCAGTCGGACGAATAACTCGGAGAATGCGGGTCAAATCGAATTCCCCATAGTTGGTGCCTGTAAAGTAGGAATCCCGAAGGAGGTAGTCCATTCTGTCCACATCAATCTGGCTGGAAATCAACTGGACCACCTGTTTATTGGGATAGGTATGGTTAATGACGCTGGCGACTTTATCTGGAAAATCAGGGGATACCTGCCTCAGAATGCTGTTTATTTCTGTTTCTGGACTGCTAATGATGGCGCAGGTCATTTCCTCATGGTCGGTATCAAAGAGGCGCTCAAAAGTGTGGGAATAAGCCCCGTGGCCCACATCATGCAAGAGAGCAGCCACCATGGTCAGTAGAGAATCAGACGGGTCCCAGAGTTCGGCATACTTGTCTTCAAATTTTTGGGTAATCCGTCTGGCAATTTCATAGGCACCGAGACAGTGGGAAAAACGGCTGTGCTCACCACCATGGAAGGTATAGGAAGTGGTTCCCAATTGCTTGATGCGGCGCAGTCGTTGAAATTCCTTGCTGTTAATTAGTTTGTAGATAAGTTCATGGTCCACATGGACGTAGTTATGAACCGGATCACGAAAAACTTTTTCAATCATAACCTTCATTATAGCAAAAAAATAGATTTTTTTCTTCAATTTGAGGCACTACAAGGATATTGAGATGTACCCCGGTGCAGTTTTTGAGTATAATGGAGGAATGACAGATCAACTTATTTTGCGTGCCATTCAGTTCTTGCTGATGAGCTTGATTATTTACATGCTTTATTTGATTTTTTCCCATATCCGCAAGCATAAAATATCCATAACAGACCGTTTTTGGACAGGGTTTGGTATTGGCTTTGTGACGGACTTGTTGGATACCTTGGGTATTGGAACCTTTGCGACGACCACCAGTCTCCTCAAGGCGACCAAAATCATCCAGGACGACCGGAAAATTCCAGCAACTATGACTACGGCCCACATTATTCCAATTTTGATAGAGGCCTTGATTTTCATCACTATTGTTGAGGTGGAAATGACCACCCTAGTACCTCTCGCGATAGCAGCCTTTGCAGGAGCCTCGGTTGGTGCACGGGTGAGTCAAGATTGGGATACCCGCAAGGTTCAGCGTGTCTTGGGGATTTTGTTGCTAGTGGCGGCGGGCATCATGGTCTATCGTATGATAACTAATCCTGGTGCTGACCTAGATAACGCCGTTCGTGGTTTGACGGGCTGGAAATTGTTGGTCGGCATCATCTTTGACTTTTTCATTGGCATGTTGCTTAGCATGGGCCTTGGAAATTATGCACCGGAATTGATTTTCTTTTCCCTGATGGGTATCAGTCCAGCAGTAGCTCTGCCTGTTATGATGCTCAATGCGGCAGTCATGTTATCAGCAGGTGCACGACAATTTATTCAGTCTGGTCGTGTCAATTGGCCAGGCGTTCCAGGAATTATCCTGGGAGGAGTGCTTGGCGTTCTGACAGCGGCCTTCTTCCTGTCCAATCTCGATATCAATAAGCTGAAAGTGCTGGTTGTTTTCATCGCAGCTTATACAGGCCTCATGTTGCTCCGCTCATCCTTTATCAAAAATGCCAAACAGGAGAAAGTATATGCAGATTCGCTTGAGAAATGAAATTGACCTGGACGGTCAGCTAGAAGTGGTAGATCAGGTCTTTCCGGTAGATGTCAAGGAAAAAGACGGTTCCCTCTATCTGCTCTATACCAATGACGAGAAGGAAAAAGTAGCGATTAAATGTGGTGAGGCCGAGCTAACCATGACGCGCTTTTCCAATCCCAAGTCCATTATGCGCTTTCTGGCGGATGGTGAGGCTATCGTGACCATTCCCACGCCCATGGGTATCCAGCATTTTGTGACCCATACCAAAGGCTACCAGCTAGATAGGGAAAATCAATCGGTTTTACTGGCTTACGATTTGAAGGGACTAGAGAACCAACAACTCTTTGCTTCCTATCAAATGGAAATTTCTTGGAAATAAAACGTTTTCAAGTGTAAATCTATTTGACCTGTCAAAAAATTTTGGTATAATAGAGGACAAATCGAGGGAGTAGCTAACGGACTTGTCCGTGATAGTGTCGTCAATCCGAAAATCGTTTCCGGCACTATCTTAAATAGCGAGACTTGTTTTAATAAAACAGGTCTCTTTTTTATTTCTTTAAGTAAAAAGGGGATCGAAAAGGAGAAAAACAGTGTCAAAAGAACAAAAACGCGATTTGTTTTATACTCAAAGCGAAGAGCAAGTATTGTCTAGCTTAGGTTCATCCTTGGACGGTTTGACCAGCGACGAAGCTGGTAAGCGTCTGGGAGAATATGGTCGTAACGAATTGGATGAGGGTGAAAAACGTACCCTTCTGGCTAAATTCCTAGACCAGTTCAAGGACTTGATGATTATCATCTTGATCGGTGCAGCCATTCTTACAGTTATCACTGAAGGTTCACACGGTTTGACAGATGCTATCATCATCTTGGCCGTAGTTATCCTCAATGCAGCCTTCGGTGTTTACCAAGAAGGTCAAGCTGAGGCAGCCATTGAAGCGCTGAAAAACATGTCTAGCCCAGTGGCGCGTGTCCTTCGCGACAACCATATCACTGAGGTGGATTCAAAAGAATTGGTTCCAGGTGATATCGTCTTGCTCGAAGCAGGTGATGTCGTTCCAGCCGATATGCGTCTCTTGGAGGCTAACTCCCTCAAAATCGAAGAAGCCGCTCTTACTGGTGAATCTGTTCCTGTTGATAAGGACTTGAGTGCTGAATTGGCAGAAGATGCGCCAATCGGTGACCGTGTCAATATGGCCTACCAAAACTCAAACGTGACCTACGGTCGCGGTCTTGGTGTGGTAACCAACACAGGTATGTTTACTGAGGTTGGTCACATTGCTGGCATGTTGGCAAATGCTGATGAGACAGACACACCACTCAAGCAAAACTTGCACCAATTGTCTAAGGTCTTGACCTACGCCGTTTTGATTATTGCAGTTATCACCATGTTGGTATCTGTATTTGTCCGTGGTGAAGGTATCTTGCCAGCCCTTATGACATCCGTTGCCCTTGCGGTTGCGGCGATTCCAGAAGGCTTGCCAGCTATTGTTACTGTTGTCCTCTCGCTTGGCACCCAAGTATTGGCTAAACGGAATTCTATTATCCGTAAGTTGCCAGCGGTTGAAACACTTGGTTCAACTGAAATTATCGCTTCCGATAAGACTGGTACCTTGACCATGAACCAAATGACGGTTGAGAAAGTCTATACAAACGGTCAATTGGTGGATGCTAAAGAAGCTTTGGATGCTAGCAATACAACGCTTCGTGTTATGAACTTCGCCAACGATACAAAGGTTGACCCAACTGGTAAATTGATTGGTGACCCAACTGAAACAGCTCTTGTTCAATTTGGTTTGGACAAATCCTTCGATGTTCGTGAAGTTTTGGCTAGCGAGCCACGTGTGGCTGAATTACCATTTGACTCAACACGTAAATTGATGTCTACCATTCACCAACAAGCTGCAGGCAATTTCTTTGTAGCGGTAAAAGGTGCACCAGATCAGTTGCTCAAACGTGTGACTCAAATCGAAGAAAACGGCACTATCCGTCCGATTACAGATGCGGACAAGGATGCTATTCTTGCAACCAACAAATCACTTGCTAAGCAAGCTCTTCGTGTCCTCATGATGGCTTACAAGTATGTGGATGCTATCCCAGAATTGGAATCTGAAATTGTGGAAAATGACCTTGTCTTCTCAGGTTTGGTTGGTATGATTGACCCTGAGCGTCCAGAGGCTGCTGAGGCGGTTCGTGTCGCGAAAGAAGCGGGTATCCGTCCGATCATGATTACCGGTGACCACCAAGATACAGCTGAGGCTATTGCCAAGCGTCTTGGTATCATTGATGAAAACGATACAGAGGACCACGTATTTACAGGTGCAGAGCTCAACGAATTGACAGACGAAGAGTTCCAAAAAGTCTTCAAGCAATATTCAGTTTATGCGCGTGTGTCTCCAGAGCACAAGGTTCGTATCGTTAAGGCTTGGCAGAATGACGGTAAGGTTGTTGCCATGACTGGTGACGGTGTTAATGATGCGCCATCTCTGAAAACAGCGGATATCGGTATCGGTATGGGTATCACTGGTACAGAGGTTTCGAAAGGTGCTTCTGACATGGTCCTTGCTGATGACAACTTCGCGACCATCATCGTTGCGGTTGAAGAAGGACGTAAGGTCTTCTCAAACATTCAAAAGACTATTCAGTACCTCTTGTCAGCCAACACGGCAGAAGTTCTCTGTATCTTCCTTGCAACCCTCTTTGGTTGGGACGTATTGGAGCCAGTTCATCTTCTTTGGATTAACTTGGTAACAGATACACTTCCAGCTATCGCCCTTGGTGTTGAACCTGCTGAGCCAGGTGTTATGCAGCACAAACCTCGTGGTCGTAACTCAAGCTTCTTCTCAGGTGGTGTCTTGAGCTCTATCGTTTACCAAGGTATCCTTCAAACTGTACTTGTTTTGGGTGTTTACGGATATGCTTTGTTATTCCCAGAACACAGCACCTATGAAGAAATTCACGCAGATGCGCTTACCATGTCTTACTTGACACTTGGTTTGATCCAGTTGGTACATGCCTTCAACGTTAAGTCTGTTTACCAATCTATCTTTACCGTTGGTCCATTTAAGAACAAACTCTTTAACTGGTCTATCGTAGCTGCCTTCTTGCTCTTGATGGCAACTTTGGTAATTCCAGGATTCAATACCTTCTTCAAGGTTTCAATCTTGACACCAACTCAATGGTTGGTAGCAATTATTGGTTCAGGTCTCATGGTTGTTGTTGTTGAAATTGTCAAATTTGTTCAACGCAAGATGGGCTTGGATGAAAAAGCTATCTGATTTGAATAGAATGAACTAACTCAGGAAACTGGGTTAGTTTTTTTGTTGAAGTTGGCATAAGGGAGTGGTAAACTAGAGGAAAGGAGTTTTTATGAATTACCCACAAACCTATGTTTTGAACAACAGCTCGTCTTTCCCTAGTGAAAAATTGCCCCTCTTGCAGCAGGAACTGGCTGGTCTTGACGATTCAGCTCTCAATGCTTTGATGATGGTACCCTTGAAGAATCCTCTGGTGGCTCTCTTGTTGGCTATTTTCTTTGGTGAATTGGGAGTGGACCGTTTTTATGTTGGAAATAAGGAATTAGGATTTCTCAAGCTTGCTGCCATGGGCATTACCTTTGTCCTTATGTTTGTCTTGATTGGTTTTCTACTTTTGCCTTTGATTTACCTCTGGAAACTAATCGACTGCTTTTTGATTATGAAGGCTTGTAAGGAGGCCAATTACCAGCGTCTGATGAAACAGATTTATGAATTTAAGGCCTTTCAAGAAGGGCATCATATTTAGCGAAACTCGGTCTGACCGGGTTTTCTTTCTTTACAGGTGTGGAAAGTTTGAGCTGATTTTGTCACAGAAGTGTCATTTTTGAACCTTCTATTTGTGGTATAATGATAGAGCTTGTGTTCACAGATGGACACTTTTATATCAGTTAACGGTGAACTCGGGTTTGATATGTAGATTGAAGGGAGGAGTCATGATGACAAGAAAGATAGCACGAATTTCTTTTATTATCTATCTGCTGGTGCTGATTTGGATTATCGTTTTTAAGATGGATTTGTCCACTTTGTACGGTCGCTATGGCTATGCCAGTCTCAATCTCATTCCTTTTGCTGGGACGGCTGTTTATAATGGTGTTCTGGATTATCCAGAAATCATTTTTAATATTGCCAGCTTTATTCCCTTTGGGTTCTACATGGAAATAATCTTTCGGAAGGCCGAGTGGGAGCGAAATTTAGCTGTCATTCTGCTGGCCAGTCTGGGCTTTGAAGTGGTGCAATACCTGCTCCTGTTGGGGGTGGCAGACATCACGGACCTGCTGGCAAATGGTCTGGGCGGAGCCATTGGGATTAACCTCATGTACCAGGCGACGGCTGTTTGGCGGGAAAAGGCCTACTGGAGAATGACTATTTTTGCTGGCCTGGCTACAATTTTCTTCATTCTTTTAACTTATTTTTATATCTACTAGCTTGAAAAGCATATACTAAATTTGTTACAATGGACATAATGACAATCAAAGAAGAAATTATCAAATTGTCCCAAGAAATTGGCATTTCTAAAATTGGCTTCACCACAGCGGATGATTTTGATTATTTGGAAAAATCCCTGAGGGCTGGAGTCGAAGAGGGGCGAACAACAGGTTTTGAGCATAAGAATATTGAGGAACGGATTCGGCCAAGATTAAGTTTAGAATCCGCCAAGACCATTATCTCCATTGCTGTAGCCTATCCACGTCACTTGCCGGTCAAGCCGGTCAAAACCCAGTACAAGCGCGGTAAGATTACGCCTAATTCTTGGGGCTTGGATTATCATTATATTCTCCAAGATAAGTTGGAGCGCTTGGCTCGTGGCATCGAACAACTGACCGAGGGCTTGGAATACAAGGCCATGGTAGATACGGGCGCCCTCGTTGATACGGCTGTAGCCAGACGGGCAGGTATTGGCTTTATCGGCAAAAATGGCTTGGTCATCTCCAAGGAATTTGGTTCCTATATGTTTCTTGGGGAATTAGTGACCAATCTAGACATTGAACCCGACCAGCCAGTTGATTATGACTGTGGTGATTGCAACCGCTGCGTTGAGGTCTGTCCGACCTCCTGCCTGATTGGAGATTCGACCATGGATGCGCGACGATGTCTGTCCTTTCAAACTCAGGACAAGGGCATGATGGACTTGGAATTTCGCAAGAAAATCAAGACCGTTATCTACGGTTGCGATATTTGCCAGATTTGTTGTCCTTACAACAAGGGAATTTCCAGTCCCCCTGTAGTAGAAGTGGATCCCGATTTGGCTGAGCCGGAGTTAATTCCCTTTCTGGACTTGTCCAATGGGCAATTCAAGGAAAAATTTGGCATGATTGCAGGCTCTTGGCGGGGGAAAAATATTCTCCAGCGCAATGCTATTATTGCACTGGCCAATGCCAATGACCGTTCTGCCATTCCCAAACTGATTGAAATCATTGATAAGAAGCAAAATCCGATCCACATGGCGACAGCGATTTGGGCTCTGAGCCAGCTGGTTAAGCAACCCAATCAGGAGCTGGTAGACTTTATCGCAAGTCTGACTTCTGATCATGAGGATGTGCGTGCGGAGCAGGCTGCTTTCTTAGAACTGGTGAAATCTAGGAAACTATGATATAATGAAAAGATAAAATTTTGAACGAGGTACTTATGGATACAGCAGAAATTCGCCAAAAGCTGGAAGAGCTTGGCAACAAATTAACATCATTTAGGAGGTCTCTTTGACTTAGAAGGTCTGGAAGAAGAGATTGCCATTCTTGAGAATAAGATGACGGAGTCAGATTTTTGGAATGATAATTTGGCGGCTCAGAAAACCTCTCAAGAATTAAATGAACTGAAAAATACCTATGGAAATTTCCATCAGATGATTGACCTCTACGACGAGGCTGAAATTCTCTTGGATTTCCTAGCGGAGGATGAGTCGGTTCGTGAAGAATTGGTTGAAAAATTGGCAGAGCTGGACAAACTCATGACCAGCTACGAGATGACCTTGCTCCTGTCAGAGCCCTATGACCACAACAATGCCATCTTGGAAATCCATCCGGGCTCTGGTGGAACAGAAGCACAGGATTGGGGTGAGATGCTCTTGCGCATGTACCAGCGTTATGGTAATGCCAAAGGTTTTACAGTCGAAACGCTGGATTATCAAGCGGGTGACGAGGCTGGTATCAAGTCTGTGACGCTTAGTTTCACAGGACCAAATGCCTACGGGTTGCTTAAGTCAGAAATGGGTGTCCACCGTTTGGTGCGGATTTCTCCCTTTGACTCAGCCAAGCGTCGCCATACCTCCTTCACGTCTGTTGAAGTCATGCCTGAGTTGGACGATACTATTGAAATTGAAATCCGTGATGATGAAGTCAAGATGGATACCTTCCGATCGGGTGGTGCCGGTGGTCAGAACGTCAACAAGGTGTCGACCGGTGTGCGTTTGACCCACATTCCGACAGGAATTGTGACCCAATCAACCGTGGATCGTACCCAGTATGGCAACCGTGACCGGGCTATGAAACTCCTGCAGGCTAAATTGTATCAATTGGAGCAGGAGAAGAAGGCGGCAGAAGTCGACTCGCTCAAGGGTGACAAGAAAGAAATCACTTGGGGAAGCCAAATCCGCTCATACGTCTTTACACCTTATACTATGGTCAAAGACCATCGGACGGGATTTGAAGTGGCTCAAGTCGATAAGGTCATGGATGGAGACATTGAAGGTTTCATCGATGCCTATCTCAAATGGCGGATTAGCTAAGAATACAGAAAGGACTGTCACAGACAGGAAATTCTATGGGAATTTTTAAAAAGAAAAATAGAAGAAATGCGAGTGGTCGCTATCTAGACTCAGATCAGCCGGCCGCTCCAAGACGTATTATTGAAATGAAGGACGTTACCAAGAAATATAGTAACGGAACGACTGCTCTTCGCGGTGTGTCCATCAATGTCGATGCGGGCGAGTTTGCCTACATCGTTGGACCATCAGGAGCAGGGAAGTCTACCTTCATCAAACTCCTCTACCGTGAAGAAAAATTGGATAAAGGTAGCTTGACGGTTGGGAATTTCAACCTTGCTAAGATCAAGAAAAAGGATGTTCCCCTCCTCCGCCGTAGTGTGGGAGTTGTCTTCCAGGACTACAAGCTCTTGCCTAAGAAAACGGTCTATGAGAATATCGCCTATGCCATGGAAGTTATTGGTGAAAAACCGCGTAATATCAAAAAACGTGTCATGGAAGTCTTGGACCTGGTGGGACTTAAGCACAAGATCCGTACTTTCCCGAATGAGCTTTCAGGTGGTGAGCAGCAGCGGATTGCTATTGCGCGTGCCATTGTCAACAATCCCAAAGTCTTGATTGCGGATGAGCCGACAGGTAACTTGGACCCGGAAAATTCATGGGAAATCATGAGCTTGCTGGAGCGCATCAATCTGCAGGGGACAACAGTTCTCATGGCTACCCACAACAGCCAGATTGTAAACACTCTCCGTCATCGCGTTATTGCGATTGAGGATGGTCGAGTGGTTCGTGACGAAGCGGAAGGAGACTACGGATACGATGATTAGACGATTTTTTAGACATCTATGGGAGTCGCTCAAGAGTCTCAAACGAAATGGTTGGATGACGGTTGCGGCGATTTCTTCTGTGGCCATTACCCTGACCTTGGTGGGAATCTTTGCTTCTGTGATTATCAATACCGCTAAGTTGGCTTCGGATTTGGAAAACAATGTCCGCATCAATGTATTCTTGCGGGCCAATTCGACAGACCAGGCTGAAACCATTGTAGATGACGAAGGTAAGACAGTTGCCAATCCTAACTTCAAGGCTGTTTACAATAAAATCACAGCCCTGCCAAACGTTGAGACGGTGACTTATTCTAGCAAGGATGAGCAGTTGCAGAAGTTGACAGCGACCTTGGGTGATACCTGGAATCTCTTCCAGGGGGATGCCAATCCGCTCTATGATGCCTATATCATTGATACGACTGAGCCACAATATGTCAAGTCTGTGGCGGCTGAAATTGCCAAAATTGACGGTGTGACAGAGGTTCGAGATGGAGAGGTTGAGACGGAGCGTATCTTTAAGTTGGCTGGGATGGTTCGGACCTGGGGTCTGGCTGCAGCAGCCTTGCTTCTCTTTACAGCGATTTTCTTGATTTCCAACACCATTCGGATTACCATCATTTCCCGCAGTCGTGAAATTCAGATTATGCGACTGGTTGGAGCGAAAAATTCCTACATCCGTGGTCCTTTCCTCTGGGAGGGAGCTTGGGTAGGTTTGCTGGGAGCGGCTCTTCCAGCAGCTCTGGTCTATTTCCTCTATCAAATGGTTTACAAATCCGTGAATGCGAGCTTGGCTAGTCAAGACCTATCCCTACTTCCGGTTGATATCTTTGTTCCCATCATGGTGGGAGCGCTGGTTGTCATCGGTGTGTTGATTGGTTCAATCGGATCGGTTATCTCAATGAACCGCTATTTAAAAATTTAAGAATACTAAAAATCCTAAGAAGTTTGGCTTCCTAGGATTTTTGCTTATCTAAAAAAGGGATTGAAATTTTTCTCGTGGGCAACGGTAGTGTTTTGACCGTGGCCTGGATGGACTGTGTAGTGGTTGGGGAGGGTGAAAATATGCTCCTGGATGCCGGCAATCAAATCATCAAAATTGCTGGTTGGAAGGTCTGTGCGGCCGATGTTTTCCCGGAAGAGGGCGTCGCCGGTGACAACAGCTTTGGCTTCAGGAAAAATGAAAGAAACACCGCCAATCGAGTGGCCAGGCGTAGGAACAACCTTGAAATGAAAGCCGTCAAGCTGGTAGTCTTCCTGATATTGAAAAACTTGCTCTGCGGGCTTGCAGACGACATTTTCCATATCATCGTGACGGGGTAGACCAGACAGGTTCATCTCCGGAGTATAGAGCCAACTAGCCTCGCTTTCGGCCACATAAACGGGTGGAAAACCGTAGGTCTCACGCAGGATGTCTAGACTTAGGATGTGGTCATAGTGGGTGTGGGTAAGCAGGATGGCTGTGATAGGCTTGCCAATTTTTTCGATAGTGGCCTGAATTTTATTCCAATCGCTGCCTGGATCGACCACCAGCAGATGGCTATCGTTTTCGATATAATAAGTGTTTTGGGTGGCAACTCGGTTGACAGATTTGTGGATTTTCATGGGGGCTCGCTTTCTCTCCTTATTCTATCTAATAGTCTAACAGAAAATGGGGCATCCTTCATGGATTTTGTTTTTCATGGCCTATCTATGCTATAATGTTTTTATGAAAGAGACGAAATCAAGCAATCGGTATACTGTTGTTGATTTGGAAGCAACGGGTACGGGTATTGATGCTAAAATTATTCAAATAGGAATTGTCATTGTTGAAAATGGTCAGATTGTCGAAACTTTTTCAACGGACATCAATCCCTATGAGCCCCTGGATGAACATATTGTTGATTTGACGGGGATTACGGACAAGCAATTGTCCCAGGCACCCAGTTTGGGCCAGGTGGCCGGTCAGATTTATGAATTGCTGGCTGATGCTATTTTTGTCGCCCACAATGTGACCTTTGATGCCAATTTGCTGGCGGAAGCCTTGTTTTTTGAGGGTTATGAACTCCGCACACCGCGGGTAGACACTGTCGAGTTATCCCAGGTCTTTTTCCCTACCATTGACAAGTACAGCTTGGGCAATCTTTCTGATAAATTGGACCTGGGTTTGGATCAGGCCCATACGGCCTTGGCAGATGCTACTGCGACAGCCAACTTGCTCTTGAAAATCCAGGAAAAAATCCTCTCCCTGCCCAAATCCATGGTGGAACAACTAGTGCAGTTATCTGATTGCCTGCTCTACGAGTCTCGCTTAGTCATTGAGGAATTGCTACCACAGCTGTCGGATCAGGTCTCGTTAGACCTGGTTTGCTGCCACGGCTTGTTTTTGCAAGAATCTATTGAAGTTCCGGTTTCGCGCAAGTTTTCGGATGATTTTGTGACCAATCTGGGACTGCTGGGTCTCTATGAGCGGAAAAAGCAAACGGCCTTTGCAGGCTTGGTTGAGGAACGATTAAGTGATGAACAACAGGTTCATTTTATCCAGGCCCAGGCTGGTCTTGGGAAGACCTACGGTTATCTCTTGCCGCTCCTGGCTAAAACTGACCAAAAATTACTGGTCTCCGTGCCAACCAAGCTCTTGCAGGAACAAATTATGTCCAAGGAAGGCAAGCGCTTAGCAGAAGTTTTTCACATTTCTATTAGTTCCCTCAAGGCACCCCAGCATTTTATTAAGCTAGACAACTATTGGCAGACCCTGCAACGCCAGGATGACAACCGTCTGGTCAATCAGTTTAAAATGCAGGTCCTGGTCTGGCTCAGTGAGACGCAGACAGGGGACTTGGACGAGCTCAAGCAGAAACAGCGTTACCAGGCCTATTTTGATGAAATTGCCCATGATGGCAAGTTGTCGGAGGATAGCCTTTTTTGGGACCAGGATTTCTGGAGAAAGGTGCAGAGAAGGGCTGTAGACAGTCGGCTCTTAATCAGCAACCACGCCTATTTTTTGAGCCATCTTAAGGACCAGGACCCCTTGATGAACCAGCGCCTTGTGGTCATTGATGAAGCGCAAAAATTGCTATTGGCAGCGGAGAATTTGGCCACTGGGCAGGTCAATATGACCCAGCTTTTGCAAACCCTGCAGAGCAAGAAAGACAGGACCAGCAACCTACTGGACCAGCGCTTGTATGAATCCTGCCAATTTGAGCTGCAGCACCTGATGACAGATTTCCGCAAGCAGGCTGACCGCAAAATCACTCGGACAGACTTGGACCAGTTGCGTCAGAATCTGCTGGAGTTGCAGGATTATGATTTGCAGGAATTGACGGATTTGTTGACCTACTATGAGCGTTTTTGGCTGGAAGACCATCGCCTGGCCGACAAGCGACTGACCTACCTGCGTGGGACCAAGGAGGATTTGCTAGATGTCAGTAGCTACCTGCCCCAGGGTAAGATTTTCTGTATCAGTGCCACACTGGACATTAGTAGTAAGGTCAACCTGGCGGATTTGCTGGGCTTTCAGGAAGTCACGTTTGACCGTCTCCCTCATCAACTGACCACCAACCAGCAGATTATCATTCCCCGTGGGCTGCCGGATATTCAGAGCCTGACCAAGGAGGAGCATGCTGGATTTATTGCCGAGCGTTTGGGGGAAATAGCAGAGCTGGGACGACCGATTTTGGTTCTCTTTACCTCTATTTCCCTGCTCTTGGAGGTAGCGGATCTATTGGAAGAGGCAGGATTGCCCTATCTAGCCCAGCATAAACATGGGACAGATGCCAGTTTAAAACGACGATTTGAACGGGGAGAATGTCAAATTCTTCTGGGAACGGGCATCTTCTGGGAAGGTGCAGATTTTGCCGACCAGGACCAGATGATTCAAGTCATTCCCCGCCTGCCGTTTGAAAATCCCAAGGATTCCTTTGTTCAAAAGGTAAATAGGAAACTGATTCAAGAGGGGAAAAATCCTTTTTATGACTACCATTTACCTATGATGATGATAAAACTCAAGCAGGCTATTGGTCGGACCAATCGCTATGATCGCCAAGAATCTGCTGTCCTTCTCCTGGACAATCGCCTCCAGACCAAGCAATATGGGCAACAGGTTATTGATTTTCTAGAGCAGGACTACCCGGTAGAAGGGGTGCAAGAGGCGGCAATCATGGATGCCCTGAGCTATTTTTTCAGTGAGTGAGCCGAAAGGCTCTTTTCTTCTAACATGAACATAGAAAATTCATGCAAACTATGGTATAATTTTTCAAATATTAGGAAAAAGAGTGGGACGATGGTAGAAAAAACGATTGTATTTAAGGTGGGGACTAGTTCTCTGACCCAAGAAAATGGGAGTTTGGACCGCATTAAGATTGCTCGGATTACCAATCAGCTGGCACAGTTACACCAGAAGGGTTACCAGATTGTACTGGTGACTTCGGGGTCCATTGCTGCTGGTT
Organism: Streptococcus sp. A34; assembly: GCF_043674115.1. Classification (NCBI taxonomy): domain Bacteria; kingdom Bacillati; phylum Bacillota; class Bacilli; order Lactobacillales; family Streptococcaceae; genus Streptococcus; species Streptococcus sp. A34. The sequence continues at coordinate 19,179 of NZ_JBIMJM010000010.1, forward strand.
TTCGGAGATTGGGTTTTGACAAGCGACCGACCAAAATTGCGGAGAAGCAGGCTTCTGCGGCTGTTGGGCAGGGCTTGCTGATTGAGGAATACACGCAGAACCTGATGAAAGATGGCATTGTGTCAGCTCAGATTTTGCTGACTCAGGATGATTTTGCGGATGCCAGACGCTATCAAAATGCCTCTCAGGCCTTGCAGGTCTTGCTCAAACAACGTGCTATTCCTATTATCAACGAAAATGATACCATTGCCATTGAGGAGATAAAGGTAGGAGACAATGATACCCTGTCTGCCCAAGTGGCTTCTCTCTTGAAAGCAGATCTCTTGGTGCTCTTGACGGATGTGGACGGCCTTTATACGGCCAATCCTAACAGTGATCTCAATGCCAAACATTTGCCAGAGATTAAGGAAATTACGGAAGACTTGTTTGCCATGGCAGCAGGAGCTGGCTCGACCAACGGGACTGGCGGCATGACCACAAAATTGCAGGCGGCGCAGATTGCAACCAAGTCAGGCGTACCAGTCTTTATCTGCTCGTCCAAGGAGGATACGGCCCTTCTACAAGCAGTCACCCAAGCCAATCGTGGAACGCTCTTTTTAGCGGACGACCATGCCATGAACCAACGCAAGCAGTGGATGGCTTTCTACGCTCGGACAGATGCAGCAGTTGAGGTGGATGCTGGTGCAGTTGACGCCATGTTGCACCAAGGCCGCAGTTTGTTAGCTGCTGGTGTCAAAGCCCTGGAAGGCGACTTTGAAGTGGGACAGGTCGTGGAAGTTTACAGTCAAGCAGACCACCGTTTGATTGGTAAAGGGCGGGTCAAGCTGTCCTCCATGGACTTGCAGGACCAGTTGGCAAATGGCAGAGCGGAAGGTGTGTTTATTCACCGCAATGATTGGGTTAGCTTATAGTCGTTCAGTTTGTATTGATTATGTTGACGAACGAGCAAACTGAAAGACTAAATAGGAGAAAAATATGACAACAACACAAGCATTATTAGACAGTTTATTGGCCCATAAGGCCTCTATCAACCTGGCAACAACTGAACAAAAAAACCAGGCCCTATCAGCCATGGCAGACCAGTTGGTTGCCCAAACTGAGGAAATCCTAGCAGGCAATGCTATCGATATGGAACATGCCCAAGGCAAGATTAGCCAAGTCATGCAAGACAGATTACTTCTGACAGAAGAGCGGATTAAAGCAATGGCTGAGGGTATTCGTGCTTTGATAGCCTTGCCAGATCCAGTTGGTTTGACCTTGGAAGAATCCACTCGGGCAGATGGGTTGAAGATTAGTAAGAAGTCTATTCCCTTTGGCTTGGTAGGGATGATTTACGAAAGCCGACCAAATGTGACATCCGACGTTGCAGGATTGGCTATCAAGAGTGGTAACGCCGTCATTATGCGCGGAGGAAAGGATGCCTTTCATTCTTCTCAGGCCATTGTTTCAGCTTTAAAAGCAGGGCTGGAAGAGGTCGGCCTATCACCTAAGGTGATTGAGCTAGTCCAAGATACTAGCCGAGCCTCTGCGACAGAGTTGATGACCGCAAAAGGCAAGATTGACCTATTGGTGCCTCGTGGTGGTGCAGGGCTCATTCAAGCTGTTGTTGAAAATGCAACAGTTCCTGTTATTGAAACAGGTACAGGAATCTGCCATGTCTATGTCGATAAGGATGCAGACTTGGACAAGGCTTTACAAATTGCCGTCAACGCGAAAGTTAATCGTCCCTCAGCATGTAATGCGGCTGAAGTTTTATTGGTTCATGAAGAAATTGCCAGCCAATTCCTACCTCGTCTTGAGGAAGCTCTTTCTGGTCAGGTAGAATTGCGGGCTGACGAGAAGGCCCAGGCTCTACTCAACCAAGCCAGACCAGCAGGTGAGCAGGATTTTGATACAGAATTTCTGGACTTTATCTTGGCAGTTAAAGTCGTTTCAAGTGTAGAAGAGGCTATCAGCCATATCGCTCAACACTCGACAGGGCACAGCGAGGCGATTGTGACGGAAAACAGCCAGACAGCAGACTTGTTCACACTCTACGTGGACTCGGCGGCTGTTTATGTCAATGCCTCAACTCGCTTTACTGATGGTGGCGAGTTTGGTCTGGGCTGTGAGTTAGGTATTTCCACCCAGAAGATGCACGCCCGTGGTCCAATGGGCTTGCGTGAGATGACCACTTACAAGTACATCATCACAGGCGACGGCCACATTCGTTAGGAGGACAGGATGAAGATTGGAATTATCGGACTGGGCAATATGGGAGCGGCCTTGGCACAAGCAGTCAGCCAGCAAGCAGACACCCAGCTCCTCCTCAGTAACCACAACCAAGCAAAAGCCCAGGCTCTACAAACTCAGCTGGACGGTCAGCTATTGTCTAATGAAGAAATAGCAGAGCAGGCCGAGGTCATTTTCCTTGGGGTCAAGCCTCACCTGATTCAGTCAGTCTTGTCAGGCTTACAGGACCAGATTAGCCAGAATTCCTCAGCTATCTGGATTTCTATGGCAGCGGGTGTGCCCCTTGACAGCCTGGCAGAATTTGTATCGGCAGACAAGATTATTCGTATCATGCCCAATACACCTGTCGCTATCGGCCAAGGTATGACAACCTATAGCGTGGTCAATCAAGAACTCGCTCCGCTATTGGAACAAATTTTAGAAAAATCTGGCAAGGTACAGCAAGTGCCAGAGAAGTTGATAGATGTTGCGACGGCTATCGCGGGCTGTGGACCTGCCTTCGTCTATCAGATGATTGAGGCTTTGACGGATGCCGGTGTGCAAAATGGGCTGACGGCTCAGGATGCCAAGGTTTTGGCGGCTCAAACCCTAGCAGGAACTGCTCAGATGGTCTTGAACAGCGATAAGCACCCAGCCCAACTCCGACAGGAAGTGACCTCGCCAGGAGGCTCGACCATCGCAGGAGTTGTGGCACTGGAAAAAGAAGGTTTCCGCTATGCCATTATCAAGGCAGTCGCTGCCGCCCTCAAAAAGACGAGAAAATTAGGCAAAAAATAGATTAGATATAGAAAATTTTTGGTTGCAACGTATTTTTCAGTCCTAAGACCGATGGAAACGGTTGGCAGTTGGGGTATACTATAGTCAATCCTAAATATTTTTCATAATCTCCTTAAAAACTTGGCTAATTGGTCAAGTTTTTTTGCGTTTGAGAGAAAGAAAAAACGAGACATTAATCTCGTTTGGTCTTGTCTTTGATCCATTGACTGACATTGGAAAAGGTTTTGCTTTGTTCTGCCTTGCGTTTTTGTTCTTGGACAAAATCTGCAAAACTTTGTTTGACGCCATCTTTTTGAACCTTATCTTGCAAATCATGCCATTTCTTTTTAAGGTTGCTGGAAGTCCGTTCGTAGTAGATTTCCAAAATTTCTTCCTTGGATTTGTAGTTGCGGTAGAAGGCGTTGCGCGAAACACCTGCCTTGCGCACTAATTCAGAGACGGAAATGTGCTTGAGTTCCTTTTTTTCAAGGAGAAATAGCAGAGCGGTCTCGAGAGATTCCTTGGTCAGCTGATTGGCCTCCTTGTTGGATTGATAGAGATTTTTCAAGGATTTTGGTGAAATTTTACGCTCGGTCATATTCTTCCTTTCTACTGTGACATCCGATTGGAAATGCTTTCATAACTAATGATTTAATGATATAATTGTAGAGTAAGATAGAGCACCTTGTCAACTAATTAAATCATTCAAAAGAAAAGAGATAAGAAAATGTCAAAATGGAAAATTGTTGCAGACTCTGGTTGTGATTACCGTCAACTAGCTCAGCTTGCGCCGGATACGGAGTTTGTCAGTGTTCCCCTGAGTATTCAGATAGGGGACCAGACCTTTGTTGATGATGCGAGTCTAGATATTGATCAGATGGTCTCTGTCATGCAGTCAACTTCTGAGGCAGCGACATCTGCCTGTCCTAGCACTCAGGCCTATGAGGAGGCTTTTGCAGGTGCAGAATATGTTATCGTTGTGACGATTACCGGTGGTTTGTCTGGCTCCTTTAATGCGGCTCGTGTTGCCCGTGATATGTATTTGGAAGAGCATCCAGATGCCAAGATTCATTTGATTGATAGTCTATCAGCTGGAGGCGAGATGGACTTACTGGTTACGGAAATCAATCGTTTGATTGCCTCAGGCTTAGAGTTTGAAGAAGTCGTATCAGCTATTACCACCTACCAAGAAAATAGTAAATTATTGTTTGTCCTTGCTAAGGTCGACAATCTGGTGAAAAATGGTCGATTGAGTAAGCTAGTAGGTGCTGTCGTTGGTTTGTTAAACATCCGTATGGTCGGTGAAGCCAGCAGCGAAGGCAAGTTGGAATTGTTACAAAAGGCTCGTGGTCACAAAAAATCGGTCACCGCGGCTTTTGATGAAATGAAAAAGGCTGGCTATAAGGGCGGACGCATCATTATGGCTCATCGTAATAACGATAAGTTCTTCCAACAATTTTCGGATTTGGTTAAGGAAACCTATCCAGAAGCCAGTATCGAAGAAGTTGCGACTTCCGGCCTTTGCTCTTTCTATGCAGAAGAGGGCGGCCTTTTGATGGGGTATGAGAGATAGAAGCACTGGACACTATGTGTAGGTGGTTAAGCAAGAGAGAGTGCATCTTACTTGCCAGCTTATTGCTAACTGGATTTCCTTAATGGAAAGGCAGGAAGCTATCCTTTAAAATAAGAATAAAGAGCTTAGTCCTTGTAGAAGGTGCTAAGCTCTTTTAATGTATCTTCAAGATGTGGATGGAGACGGAGGAGAAGATAGGCAAAGGTACCGTTACGGATAAGCTGGTGTCGTTCTTCAAGTCTTGCAGTTCTCGGATTATCTGGAAATTGAACGATTAACTGGTCACGCACCACCTGATAAGGATAATCAAGAGGATATTTTTTGATCAAATCTTGTAGTTTAACTTCTTCATTTAAGGACTGCTCCCGCAGCTGCTGCGTGTTGCGAGCGAACATCCCATTATCGATATACAAAGAAAGTGCCTTTTGCATGATCAGGTTGGTATCGTAGTCAATCAACCCTTTATAGGTTAAAAAAGCATTGAGGAGAAGGGGAGGCAGGCTAACGGCACCTATCCGTAGAGCTGGGAATAAGGTTGGTGAGAAAGACTTGATATAGACGACAAAGTCGTTCTTGTCAAGGTAATGTAAGGGTAGTTGACGGTTTCCATCAAAATCAGCCAAGTAGTCATCTTCGATGAGATAGACCTGATAGCGCTGGGCAAGGTGAACGATCCTCTCCATGGTTTTTCTATCGTAGCTTGTCCCCAGTGGGTTATGCAAACGTGGAATGGTATAGAAAAATTTTATGGTTCCAGTCTGAAAAAGACCTTCCAATCTGTCCAAGTCAATCCCTTCCATACTGCGTTGAATGGTCAGGTAAGGCAGGCCTTGTTGGCGGATCAATTCCTCCATACGAGTATAAGTAGGAGACTCGATGAGGATATGGGTTCGATCGGGACCGAAATCCATTTGGCTCAGGATATAGAGGGCTTGTTGACTTCCAGCAGTGATAACCAATTGGTCTTTTCGGCTATAGACATGGTAGTCCATTAGGAGCTGTTGAACAGATGTGATTAATTCTGTCAAACCGGCTTGCTGATGGTAATAATTGAAGAGGTAATTTTCACGGCCAATCAAACTTTGGTGTAAACAAATACGGAAGTCCTCATATGGCAGTTCCTCAAAATCAGCCAGATCCAGATCAATGGGCTCTTCCAAAATGTCACGGTCATCCAAAACATAATAGCCACTTTTTTCGACCGTATAAATCTTGTTTTGATACTTGAGTTCCTGCATAGCCTTTTGAACTGTATCCTTGCTGCACTCGTACTGCAGACTTAATTGGCGAATAGAGGGTAGTTTTTCTCCCCGCTTATAGTCTTGTCGTTCGATTCCGTCTAGAATGTCTTGAATGATTTGCTTATATTTCTCCATAAACTGTCCCCCTACAGATCTATGGTCCTAGTATAGTATAAAACTGTTCTGTGAACAAGTGGCGCGTGTTTTCAAGTGTCAGCCCCTAGCATTCGTGGTATACTAGAACTATGAAAATCATACTTCCAAATGCAAAAGAACTCAATACCAAAATTGATAACCATTCCTTTCACCCCTTGGACCCCACCAGTTTAGCGGTCGCTCAAATCTGTAGCCAATTCCAGCAGGAAGAATTAGCTTCCATTTATAAAATCTCTCATGACCGTGCTGGATTGGAGTTGGATCGCTGGAAGCGGATTGAAGCCAAGCAAGCTAAAACCTATCCAGCCTGGTTGCTGTACGACGGATTGATGTACCGGTATATGGACCGAAGAGACCTGACAATAGATGAGGAGGTCTATCTAAAAAAACATGTCCTCCTAGCTACAGCCTTGTATGGGCTCATCAGCCTGGACCACCTTATTTCTCCCCATCGACTTGATTTTCAAGCAGGGATCAAAGTGGAAGGGAAATCCCTCAAGCAATACTGGCGACCGGCCTTTGACAAAGTCGTTGAAGAAGAAGACTGGATCCTATCCCTCGCTTCTTCTGAATTTGAACAGGTATTTTCTCCCCAGATTCAGAAAAAACTAGTCCGGGTGACCTTTATGGAGGAAAAGGATGGCAAACGAAGGGTACACTCAACCATTTCAAAAAAGGGCAGAGGACGCCTTGTTTCTGTGATGGCCAAGGAAGGGATTACTGAATTGGCAGCTCTTCAACAAGTTTCAGTTGATGGATTTTCTTATCAGGCAGAACTTTCCGATCAATTGAATCTTGTTTTTGTCAGAAAGACCAATTGAAAACCATTACATGTGCGTTTTGTAACAAAAATGTAATCTTAGGGCAGTAATTTGTTAGAAGAGGCACAGAACTTGTGATATAATAGTAATGTTACAGTTTTGAATGAAAGGGTTAAATTACCATGAGTCGAACAAAAACATCATCCCGAAGAAACCAGCTGCATTGGGCAAACCTAGCCTTGCTCATCCTCTATACAGGAGCGGTTGGTATCCTACTGTATCAAGTGTTTCGGTATGACATTCTTGCCTTTCGCAATCTCAACCTGGTCCTGGCTGGGTTAGCCATTTTCTTGGGACTTGTTTGTTTGTTCCTTATTTTAAGGAAAAGGGCAAAAGTAGTGACCGCCTTCCTGCTTATTCTAGGCCTTGTCGTTAGTTCTGTCGGTCTCTATGGAGTCCAGAGTATCGTAAACCTTTCGAACAAGTTGAATTCAAACGCCACCTATTCTGAATATGAGATGAGTGTTCTGGTTCCTGCAGATAGCCAGGTCTCGGATATCAGTCAAGTGACCGAATTGTTGGCGCCTACCGGAAATGACGGTGATAATATCCAAGCCTTGTTGGACAACCTGTCTCTGACAAAAAACCTATCTCTGACACCAACTAAAACGGATTCCTATCTGGATGCTTATCAGAAGATGCTTGCTGGTGAGAGTCAGGCCATGGTCTTGAACGGAGTATTTGCAGATATCCTGTCTGCGGAAGACCCAGACTTTGACACCAAGGTCAAAAAGATCTACAGTTTCACTTTGACAAAAAAGGTTGAAACAGCAGTCAACCAACCGACTGGCGATGTCTTGAACATCTATATTAGCGGCATTGACACCTATGGACCAATCTCGACCGTTTCCCGTTCGGACGTAAATATCATCATGACCATCAATCAGGCTACCAAACAGGTACTCTTAACCACCACCCCTCGTGATAGCTATGTTGCGATCGCAGATGGCGGGCAAAATCAAAAAGACAAATTGACCCACGCAGGGATTTACGGGGTAGAAGCCTCCATGCATACCTTGGAAAATCTATATGACATTGATATCCATTACTATGCGCGTGTGAACTTTACATCCTTCCTAAAATTAATTGACCTCGTAGGTGGGGTGGATGTCGTCAATGACCAGGCTTTTACCAAAGGAAGTCATGATTTCCCTGTCGGAACCATCCATTTGGATTCCGAAAAAGCTTTAATGTTTGTACGCGAACGCTATTCGCTACAGGGCGGTGACAATGACCGTGGAAAAAACCAGGAGAAAGTCATTGCGGCGCTCATTCAAAAATTAAGCAAACCTGAAAATTTAACCAATTACCAATCCATTATCAACAACCTACAAGATTCAATCCAGACCAATATGAGTTTGGAAACCATGATGAAATTGGTCAATACCCAGATGGAAAGCAATGGCAGTTACACAGTTCAATCCCAAGCCTTGCAAGGTACTGGAAGCACAGGTCTCTTGCCCTCATATGCAATGCCAGGTTATCAATTGTATATGATGGAGGTTAATCCAGATAGCCTCAACCAAATGAAAGCAGCTATGCAGGCAGTCATGTCAGGAGAATAGGATGTTAGATATTCATTCACATATCATATTTGGTGTGGACGATGGTCCAAAAACTGCAGAAGAAAGTTTGGAGCTCTTAAAGCTCAGCTATCAACAAGGGGTGCGCGGTATCGTAGCCACCTCTCACCGCCGAAAAGGCATGTTTGAAACTCCGGAGGCGGTCATTAGAGAGAACTTCAAGCAGGTCCAGGCCCTGGCCAAAACCATATCAGAAGATTTCTTTATCTTCTACGGGGCGGAGATTTACTTTACCGACGATGTCATAGGTAAGTTAGAACGAAAAGAACTACCAACCTATGGGAATTCTAGCAGTGTCTTGATTGAATTTAGCGGGTCAACTAGCTACAAAAAAATTCAGGAGGCTGTGCGTGACATCTTGCGGTTGGGCTTGACTCCCATTCTCGCCCATATCGAACGATACGATGCCTTGGCGGGTGAAGGTGGAAAAGTTGCAGATCTCATCGCCATGGGTGCCTATATGCAGATCAATAGTTCTAGTGTCTTGAAACCCAAACTATTTGGAGATCGGCACAAAATGTATAAACAACGGGCCCAATACTTCTTAGACAACGAACTGGTGCACTTTGTGGCAAGTGACATGCACAATACAAGCAGTCGGCCACCCTATATGGACCAGGCCTTCCAACTCATTGAGAAAGAGTACGGACGCGACCGTGCCAAGGCCTTGTTTATAGAAAACCCAATTACCCTTATGCAAAATAAACTTTAGGAGAAATTATGAACAACCAAGAATCGAATGTTATAGAAATTGACGTTCTGTATCTATTGAAAAATTTATGGCGGAATAAGTTTTTGATCCTTCTGAGTGCCCTGTTGGGTGTGTCCGTGACATTTGCCTACTCCGTTTTTGTTGCGACACCTCAGTATGACAGTACCACTCGGATCTACGTGGTCAATAAGGTGGCTGAAGGTGGTCAAAACTTGACGGCACAAGAACTCCAAGCGGGTACCTATCTGGTAAAAGACTATAAGGAAATCATCCTTTCTCAGGATGTACTATCAAAGGTTACTGAGGAGTTAAACCTTGATGAGGAATTGGCTAACAAAGTTTCTGTTAGTATCCCTGTTGATACCCGTATTGTATCCATTACTGTGCGTGATGCAGATCCAAATGAAGCGGCTCGTATCGCCAATGGACTTCGTGCAGAAGCAGCACAAAAAATTATCGATGTGACAAAGGTTAGCGATGTGACAACCTTGGAAGAAGCACGCCCGGCTGAGCATCCTTCAACACCAAATACCAAACGCAATATTGTCCTAGGCTTCCTGGTTGGTGCTTTTCTAGCAGTGGCCTTGGTTCTGGTGAAAGAAGTCTTGGATGACCGCATCAAACGCCCAGAGGACATTGAAGAAAAAATGGGCTTGCCATTGCTGGGTGTAGTACCAGATGTAGCCAAATTGAAATAGGAGAGAACCATGGCAGTATTAGAAACGTCTAGAGATAAAAAAGTATTATTAAAAAAGACGGAAGAGTATTTTAATGCAATCCGTACCAACATCCAGTTGAGTGGAGAGGACATTAAAGTAGTGGCCATTACGTCTGTCCAATCCAGTGAAGGCAAGTCAACCACTTCAGCCAGTTTAGCAGTGGCCTATGCGCGTGCGGGCTATAAGACTGTATTGGTGGATGCCGATATCCGTAATTCCGTCATGTCTGGCTTCTTTAAACCGAAAACAAAGATTACGGGTTTGACGGACTATTTGGCAGGAACGACGGACCTTTCCCAAGGCCTCTGTGATACAGACATTCCAAATCTGACCGTCATCGAGGCAGGGAAGGTGTCACCTAACCCGACAGCCCTTTTGCAAAGCAAGAATTTCGAAAACCTCCTTGCGACCCTTCGTCGCTATTTTGACTATGTCATCGTCGACTGTCCGCCACTTGGTATGGTCATTGATGCAGCCATCATTGCTCAAAAGTGTGATGCCGTACTGACAGTGGCAGAAGCTGGAAGAATCAAACGGAAAGCTCTACAAAAAGTCAAAGAACAACTCGAGCAAACAGGGACTCCATTCCTTGGTGTTATCTTAAATAAATTTGACACCAAGTTGGAAAAATACGGTTCATACGGTGCTTATGGTGCCTATGGCAATTATGGAAACTACGGAAAGAAATAGACCGAATCAATCGGTAATTGAGAGATATGTCACGATCAATAAAACGAATCATTTTATTGGGATTCGATCTCGTGTCGATTGCCCTATCCTTTGTATTGAGTAAGCTCTTTTTAGGGGTTATTATAGACATGCCGAATGAACAGCTGAAAGTTGGATTTGTTCTAGTGACCATTGTCTACCTAGCCCTATCTATTTACCTGAAAGTCTTTTCACTCATTACACGCTACACTGACTATGAGTCGCTCTTTAAGATTGGATTGAGCGTAGCGATGGCTTATGGCTTTCTCTTGCTCTCATCCTTCTACCTATGGCAAACGTTTTCCTATCGCTTTATTCTCACTTCAAGTATTTTGACTTTTGTCTTGATGGTGGTACCCCGTCTAACTTGGCGTGCCATCCATGATAGAAAGTCTAAGTCCAAGTCAAATACACGACGGCCAGTTCGTACTCTGGTTGTTGGTGCCGGTGACGGAGGACAGCTTTTCATCAATACCGTTATCGAACGCAAGTTGGATTTTGATTTGGTAGGTATTGTGGATGCGGATCCAAGTAAGCTCAATAGCTATATTCGCAATGTCAAGGTAATCGGAAATCGCAACGACATACCAGCCTTGGTCAAGGATTTGGAGATTGAACAAGTCACTATCGCTATTCCATCATTACCCGGTAAAGAGCGAGAATCCTTAGTCGAGATCTGTAATTCAGTGAACGTTAAGGTCAATTCCATGCCTAGTATAGAGGACATCGTTGCGGGCAATATCTCAGTTAGCTCCCTCAAGGAGATTGATATTGCAGATCTGTTGGGCCGCCCTGAAGTGGTCTTGGATCAGGAAGAATTACGCAGTTATTTCAAGGATAAGACGGTCTTGGTTACTGGAGCCGGAGGTTCTATCGGTTCGGAGCTGTGTAGACAGGTGGCACGGTTCAAGCCTGAACGCCTGATTTTGGTAGGTCACGGAGAAAATTCGATCTATCTGATTCATCGGGAGATGGTGAGTCTCTATGGTGCAGAAGTAGAACTCATTCCTGTCATAGCCGATATCCAAGACAGAGACTTGATGTTTTCGGTCATGAAGGAATTCCAGCCTCATGTTGTCTATCATGCAGCGGCACATAAGCATGTTCCTCTGATGGAGTTCAATCCACATGAAGCGGTCAAAAATAATATCTTTGGGACCAAGAATGTGGCAGAGGCTGCAAAAGAAGCAGGGGTTGACAAATTTGTCATGGTGTCAACGGACAAGGCGGTCAATCCACCCAATGTTATGGGAGCGACCAAACGTGTGGCTGAAATGATTGTAACCGGCTTGAACGGAGACAGTAAGACCCAGTTTGTAGCTGTCCGATTTGGGAATGTACTCGGAAGCCGAGGTAGTGTGGTACCACTCTTCAAGGAACAGATCAAGAAAGGTGGGCCAGTGACGGTCACGGACTACCGCATGACCCGCTACTTTATGACCATTCCGGAGGCTAGTCGCTTGGTCATTCAGGCTGGCTACATGGCCAATGGTGGCGAGGTATTTGTCCTGGACATGGGTGAGCCTGTACACATCTTGGACTTGGCCCGTAAGGTCATCAAGCTCAGTGGACACACCGAAGAAGAGATTCAGATAGTAGAGACTGGGATTCGTCCAGGTGAAAAGCTCTACGAGGAGCTTTTGTCAACAGAAGAGCGTATCAGTGAACAAGTTCACGAAAAGATCTTCGTTGGTCGGGTGACCAATCAGGATAAGGAACAAGTCCAAGACTTTATCAATCGCCTATTGTCCCTGGATAAGACCGAGTTGAAAAATGTCTTGATTGACTTCGCACGACAAGATTAAGAAAGTAAAAGTTATTTTTACTTTCCTAGTGTTTACATGAAATTTAAATACTAGGAAGGTTGAAATGCTTTCCTGAAGTAAGATATGTTAGGTCATACATAATGGAGAGAAAAAGAAAACAGTGTCAAAGGTAGCCTTTACCATAAGGTTCAGATAGAGCTGGCTTTCAATTCAAACCAGTTAGAAGGTAGTCAACTGACGCATGACCAGATACGGTATTTCTATGAGACCAATACGATTGGTTTTGAGGATATTCTTCACTTTCATGTTCGTTTTGAATGTATCCACCTTTTCAAGATGGTAATGGACGAGTGGGTGACTGATTCTGTTTAAGGAAGGTCTCAACCATGGACATGTTCCTTTTATCATTGGAGATGAGCTGAAGTATGTTCCTATCATGGCTTAGCTGCACATGATCGATGTAAGAAGTATTTGGAGTATTTTTGGATTAAGGATTTAGGGAGATTAGGATGTATCCAATTTTAAAAAGAGCGAGTGATATGGTCATTTCAGGACTTGCAATTGTTGTATTAAGTCCTGTATTTTTGTTGATTGCAGTTGCTATAAAACTGGATTCCAAAGGACCTGTTTTATTTAAACAAAAACGAATTGGAACAAACAAGTCACATTTCATGATTTATAAATTCCGTTCCATGTATGTAGATGCTCCAAGTGATATGCCAACTCATTTGTTAAAAGACCCTAATGCGATGATTACAAAAGTTGGTGCTTTCCTAAGAAAAACTAGCTTGGACGAACTTCCTCAATTATTTAATATTTTTAAAGGTGAAATGGCTATTGTTGGTCCACGACCAGCCTTATGGAATCAATATGACTTGATTGAAGAACGTGACAAGTATGGGGCAAATGACATTCGCCCTGGTTTGACAGGTTGGGCACAAATCAATGGCCGAGATGAATTGGAAATCGTTGAGAAATCAAAATTAGATGGCTTTTATGTCAAACATATGAGCTTTAGCTTAGACATAAAATGTTTCTATGGCACATTTCTCAGTGTAGTTAAAAGTGAAGGCGTCGTTGAAGGTGGAACGGGGCAGAAAGGGAACTCATGAAGAAGGTTTTGATAACTGGAGCAAACTCCTATATTGGTACATCTTTTGAAAAATACGTCAAAGAAAATAATGTTGATTTTGAGATTGATACTTTGGACTTATTAAATCCCAATTGGCAAGAATTTGATTTTTCAGGATATGATTCTGTTTTTCATGTGGCAGGTATTGCTCACTTTTCTAAAGATGAAAGTAAAAAAGATTTATATTATAAAGTAAACACAGAACTGACCGAGAAAGTTGCGATGATTGCTAAAAAGGCGTGTGTCGATCAGTTTATCTTTATGAGTAGCATCATTGTGTATGGGGATAGCACTAGTGGGAAAAGAATTATAACGAAACAAACAAAACCAAATCCTACTGATTTTTATGGAGATAGTAAGTGGCAAGCAGAGCAAAAACTAAACAAGCTTTCAGATAGTACATTTAAAGTTGTAATTGTTAGACCTCCGATGATTTATGGCAAGGGTTCTAAAGGTAATTATCCGAGGTTGTCGAAAATTTCTAAAAAATTGCTAGTACTACCCGATTATCATAATGAGAGAAGTATGTTATATATTGGAAATTTTTGTGAATTTATCAAGCAGATTATTTTGGTACAAGATTCAGGAATTTTCTTCCCACAAAATAAGGAATACGTTTCAACAAGTGATTTAATGGCAAAAATTGCAAGTTGTCATGGGAAAAAAGCGCTTAAAATAAAATTATTTAATCCACTAATCAAAAATTTATTCTTCAATGATAGTATCAAAAAAATGTTTGGAAATTTGACCTATGAGAAAGAGATTAGTAAGTACAATTTTGACTATCAATTAATAGATTTTGAGAAATCTATTATAGAAACAGAAAAAGGGTAATATGAAAATAGCAATTATTAATTGTTTTGATACATATGAACACAGAGTTGATCTTTTGTTCAATTATTTTAGGAACAATGGAGATCGTGTAACTGTTTTTACTTCTGATTTTAAACATATTGAAAAAATGAATCGTGAAGTTGAAAAAGAGCATTTTATCTTTGTCAAAACAAAACCTTATATTAAAAATTTATCTTTAGCCAGACTTTTTTCTCATTATAAATTTTCAAATGATGTTTTTAAAGAAATCGATGGAAGTTTTGATTTAATATGGATATTAATTCCGCCTAACTCGCTTGTTAATCAGGCAATAAAATACAAAGAAAAAAATAATCAGACAAAAATTGTGTTCGATATTATTGATTTGTGGCCTGAGACTATGCCAATTGGAAAAATAAAATACTTATTTCCTTTTAATATTTGGAAGAATTTAAGAAATAAAAATTTATATAAAGCCGATTATATTGTAACTGAATGTGATTTATTTAAAACAAAATTACCATCTAATATTTCTCAAGATAAAGTTTCAACATTATATTTATCATATGGAGATGTAAAAAAAAAATACAGGAAAAAAATTACACTAAAATCTAATACCATTTCACTTTGCTATCTTGGTTCAATAAATAATATTATTGATATAAATATTATTTATCAAATTGTTTTTTCCTTATCAAAAAAATATGATGTTATTTTTCATTTGATTGGAATTGGTGAAAGGAAATCGGAACTTCTAGAATCGTTGAATATTGAAAATGTTGAAGTAATTGATCATGGTGTAATATTTGATGAGACTGAAAAAAATAAAGTTTTTGAAATGTGTCATTTTGGTTTAAACATTATGAAAAAAGAAGTGTTTGTTGGTTTAACAATGAAAAGTTTAGATTACTTTAAAAGTGGTTTACCAATTATCAATAATATTCAGGGTGATACTTGGCAATTTGTTGAGAAATATGGTGTTGGTATTAATACGACTAATGGCAATATAACTGAGAATCTTCTTGAAAATTATGAAAAAGATTATACAGATATTCAAGAATTTTATAATACTACTTTTTCAGAAGCACGATTTTTTGAAAATGTAAATAATATAATAGAAAATATTAGAGGAAATGATGAGTAGGTCTTCAAACTATAGTATTTTAGAGAAAATAGAAAATGTATTATTTTTGATTATTACGAAACTTTCAATTAATAAAGCTAGACTAATTCGATTTCCATTTGTAGTTAGAGGAAAAAAATACATTAATTTTGGAAACAATTTGACCGTAGGTAGATATTGTAGGTTTGATGTTTTAGGAGTACATTCTACTAAAATTTTAAAATTTGGAAATAATATTAATATTGGAGATGCGGTCAGAATATCTTGTATTGAAGGAATAAAAATAGGGAATAATGCGTTAATCGGTTCACGAGTTTTAATAATTGATAATTCTCATGGTTCATATACTGGTGCTGAGCAAGATTCTCCGCTCATTAAACCAAATGAAAGAAAATTAACTTCTAGCCCAATTGTAATAAAAGATAATGTTTGGATTGGTGACGGCGTGGTAGTCCAGAAAGGAGTTACAATAGGAGAAGGATCGATAATTGGTGCAAATAGCGTTGTAACAAAAAGTATTCCTCCTCATTCAATCGCAGCGGGAGTACCTGCAAATATTATAAAAATTTATTCTGACAAAAACCAAGAATGGGAGAAGTTTAACAATCTATGAAAAGTAAAATTATTAAAGGTTTGTTCTGCTTTGATGGTCCAATATATAAGGATAAAGATGGGAATTATTGTAGTATTACAATTAATAATCAAATGCTGAGTAGATATTTAGATGTCTGTGATCACTTGTATCTAATTGTTAGAACTTTTAATTCAGATAAATCTTTTTCTGAATTAAATATGCCGAAAATTGAAAATGATCGTATTACAATAATAGATACTCCAAATTATTATAGTTTAAAATATTTAATTAATAGTAGAAGTGAACAAAATAAAATTGAAGAATATGTTAAGCAATCTGATTTAATTTTTGCAAGGATGCCGAGTCAAACATCAAATATCGTTTTAAAAGTTGTTAAGAAGATGAAGAAGCCATATCTAGTTGAAGTTGGAGGATGCGCATGGGATTCTTTCTTTAATCATAGTTTTAAAGGCAAACTACTGGCACCGTATATGTATTTGGCAGAAAAAAATTATGTATATCATGCAGATTATGCCTCATATGTTACAAAAAATTTTCTACAAAAGAGATACCCTAATAAATCAAATAATCAAATCAATTGTTCAAATGTTTATATTCTTCCTGAAGTTAAAAATGTCAGAAAATACACTAATAACAGGCCGATAAGTATTGGAACGGCAACAAATTCTATTGATGTGAAATATAAAGGACAAGATAGTGTCATTCGAGCATTATCAATTTTAAAAAATAAATATAATGAAACAGTTTATTATGATATTGTTGGTCCTGGGGAAGGATTTCATCTTAAAGAATTAGCAAAGAAATTAAATGTTGAAAATCAAGTCAGGTTTCTCGGGACGAAGAATAAACTCGAAATGAATGACTGGCTAGCAAACTTAGATATTTATATTCAGCCTAGTAAGCAAGAGGGACTTCCGCGTTCAGTAATCGAAGCGATGAGTTTTGGTAAATATATTTTAGGTTCTTCTATTGCAGGTATACCGGAATTGATTGATCAAAATTTTCTCTTTAACCCTGGGAATTATCAACAAATTACAGCATTGATTGCTATATTTCTAAAGACAGAAACCTCAGAAATAAACAAAATTTCAATGTCAAATTTTGAAAAATCTTTAGAATATTCTGTAGATAAATTAAATTTGCGTCGAAAAAAATTTTTTAATAATTTCAAAAATTACGTAATGGAAGGCAATAAATGAGAAGAAGACTGACACCATCATATATATTTGCTAAAATTTTAGTTAGTAATAGTAAATTTTTTAAATATATTCCTGATAAAAAATATTTATCAATAGTTTATAAGGGATATACTGGACGACACTTAAATTATTCAAATCCAAAGAGTTTTAATGAAAAATTACAGTGGTTGAAACTTTATGATAAGAATGAAGAATATACTGACTTAGTTGATAAATTTGAAGTTAAAAAAATTGTTAGTGAAATTATCGGAGATGAGTATATTATACCAACACTAGGAATTTGGAATAATTTTAATGAGATTGATTTTAATAAGTTGCCTAGTAAATTTGTATTAAAATGTACTCATGATAGCGGTGGAATTATTATTTGTAGAGACAAGAAAACATTCGATATAAAAAAAGCCAGAAAAATAATTAATAGATCATTGCGTAACAATTTTTTCTACAGTGGTAGAGAATTTCCATATAAAAACGTAAAACCAAGAATTATTGCTGAAAAATACATGGAAGATTATTCTCAGAAATCATTAGTTGATTATAAATTTTATTGCTTTGATGGTATTCCTAAGTTTTTATATGTTTCTCAAGGTCTAGAAGATCACTCAACTGCGAGAATAAGTTTTTTGAATTTAGATTGGAGTTTTGCACCCTTTTATAGGAGCGATTACAATCATTTTGAAAGTTTGCCCAAAAAACCTAAAAATTTTGATAAAATGATTTCTTTGGCAAAAAAATTATCAGCAAATAGAATTTTTGTTAGAGTTGATTTATATGAAATAAATAATCAAGTTTATTTTTCAGAATTAACTTTCACACCTGGTAGTGGTTGGATGGCGTTTCAAGATTATCAACAAGATCTTGAGATGGGGAAACTCTTGCACTTAAATGAGGAAGATTATGTCAGTATTAATTAATATTCGGTCAAAATTATTAAAAAATTCAATTGGGAAAAAAATATTTTTGTTTTATCATTATTTATTTGCGGTTCCTTACTCCAAATTTAAATTGCTTAGATATTATTTAAAAAGAAATAACAAAGATTTTAAAAATTTAAGAAATGTTCGTTTTTTCACAAATGATGAGCTCTTTGAAAAGTTAATTAAAGAAAAAAAAAGTTTGGTTAGATTTGGTGACGGTGAAATTTCTTGGATTTATCAAAAATCTAAGGGTTATTTTGGGCAAGAAAACTCTAAGGAGTTAAGCGATAAACTTAAATATATTTTGACTACACCTACTGAAAAAACTATTCTTGCAATTCCAAATTTTTTCGGGAAATTCGAGGGATATTCTAAAAGTAGGATAGAATCAAAGAATATTCACTTAGGGAAATTTGCTGATAAATGGCTCAAGCTTTTGGACTTAGATTATATATATGGAGATGCCCTTGTAACAAGAGTTTATAATGGTAGATTCGGAATAGATTTTTCAAATGAATTTTCAAAATGGAAAAATGTTTGGAAAGACCGTGATATTGTAATTGTTGAGGGTGAAGGAACTAAGTTTGGAGTAGGGAATGATTTGTTAGCAGGCGCTTCTACAATAAAGAGAATAATTGCTCCTTCAGAGAATGCGTTTTCAAAATATAATACTATTCTTGAGTGCGTATTGGAATTGAAAAACGATGCTTTGGTTTTGATTGCATTGGGACCCACAGCAACTATTTTAGCTTATGAATTGACCGAAAATTATAATTTTCAAGCAATCGATATTGGTCACTTAGATATTGAATATGAATGGTTTTTAAATAATTCAAAAAAAGCATCTCCAGTAAAGGGAAAATATGTTAATGAAGCTGGAGGTATGTCACTTGAGGAATTAGATGTAGAAAGTTTAACAAGTTATAATGATGAAATTATCATAAGAATATAGGGCGTTAAAATGAATAAAGTAAATTTTTTAATTTATTCTGATGGTTTTAATGAACTTGATGAATATTTTTTCAAAGAAGTTGAGGAATGTGATAATATTATTGTTATAAAGAAAAATAGTATCTTTAATAATAGTTTTCTTCAAAAAATATTTAAAATACATACTTCATTTAAAATTAATAATTATATTAAAATACCTTTTCAGAGTGTTTGGTATAAATTTTTATATAGAAAATTTGATAATAATTATCCAACAATTCACATATTTTTTTCTTCTTGGTATTATCCTGACTACTTTAATTACATTAAAAGAAAGAACAGTGATGATAAACTTGTCATGTATTTTGGAGATACTATAAAATCCAAAAAAAAAGTTGTGAAAAATTTAGCAATTAGCAAACTAAAGTCAGAGGTAAATCAAATTTTCTCATATAATTGGGATGATGTGAGGGAGTATGGATTGAAATATTTGCCTGTCAGTTACTCTAAAATAAATGATTTTTCAATTATACCTACTAAAAATAAGCATGATGTGATTTTTATTGGTGCTTCAAGGGATAGATATGAGGAAATTGTAGATTTATATAAACAAATAAAAAATACAAATTTAAAATATTTCTTTTATGTTGTTAAAAGTAATAATGAAAGTGATTCATTTAATGATCCAAATTTTATTTTAACTAATAAAACACTTAATTTTTTCGATTATATGGGATATGTAAAAAGTTCAAAATGGATAATTGAATTACTTGACCCTGGAACAGTTGGTACAACTTTAAGATTTTGGGATGCAATTATGTATAATAAAGGTCTCATTACAAATAATAAGCAAGTAATGCAATCACAGTTTTATGATAGTGATAACATAATTATTTATGAAAAAAGTAATGATATCGACCTTTCAAAATTATTGAATGGAAAGCACATAGACTATTTTTATAATGGAGAGAATTCTCCACGAAAATTTTTAGAAGTGGTGAAGTCATCTTTATTTGATTTAAAAGAGGTATAATTTTGTTAATTTTTTTATACAGTATCGTGATAATAACAAATTTTATTTTTGCTTTTAAAGTATTTGTTAACCCGTTAAATAGATCAGTACATAAGAGTAATCTTCTTATTGTATTAATTACATTTATTCTATTTTATTTATTAATGGCGGGGTATAGAAATAATAGTGGACTTACAAATGATTTGCTAAACAACCAAGCAGAGTATAATTTAGTTAATAGTTTTAATATATCTAATTATGAACCGATTTTTGTTTTCTTGATGAGAGTCGGTGGATTACTAAGTTTAGATTTTTATAGCTGGAGAGCTCTTATGATTTTTATAGCTCTCTTAATATTATTTGTTTCATCATTAAAATGGACTCCAAATCCTCATTTTATTTTTGCAATGTTTGGTACTAATTTATTAATTCAGTCCTCACACTTATTTCGTAATTTTTTAGCATTATCCTTGTTTTTTATGGGACAATGTATATACAAATATTCTGAAAGTAGATATAGAAAAGTATTTTTCATTACATTGTTTATTTTTTCTGGTTTGATACATGCCTCGTTTCTACTATATTTACCATTGTTATTAATTGATACAAAAATTTTTAAATCTAATAAGCATATTATTTTTTATTCCGTATTTTTTTTATGCTTATTATTATTTTTCTTTGGTTCTCAAATTCCAGGGTTAAATTTTATTGCAAGTAAAATTGGTATTAGTAGATTAGATGTGTATTTGCAGAATAGAACTACATTCGGTTTTATCTTATTTATTTTATTACATTTGCTTTCATTATTTTCTATTTTCTTAATTAAGAAGAGGCATTTTTTGACAAAAGGAAATGAGATATCTTTTAATTTTCAATTGATATCTGTTATATATTATCCATTATTTATGATTGATGGTACTTTTATAAGGTTGGTGAGGAATCTACTATTAGATGTCTATTCTACACAGGGTGAATATTTAATTGATGATATTAAGGATAAAAGAAAGATCAATTATATATTTTTTATCATTTTCTTTAGTATCTCATGGGTTGTAATAAATTATTTTGTACAATCTAAACCTGAAATTATTTTTTACCCATTTTTTTCAGATAATATATATTTTAAATAAGGAATATTATGCAAAAAATTATCAGCAATAACATTGCTAAAAATGTATTGTTATCTCTTACTGCTCAAATAATCTCATTGGGAACAAGCTTAGTTATTAATTTATTAGTACCAAAATATATTGATGGCTTTCAATATGCATTATGGCAAACTTATATTTTATATGCCAGTTATACTGGTATTTTGCATTTGGGTATTTTAGACGGTATTACACTTAGATATTCAAAGTATGATTACAATGAACTAAATAAAGAGAAGTTTTCTTCAAATTTTTGGTTTCTTGTATTTATTCTCACTTCTTTCAGTACTTTAGGTATCTTAATTAGCATTTTTTTATTAAATGGAAACAATCAAATAATTTTTTCAATGGTATCACTGAGTATTATTACTAAAAATTTATTTATGTTTTCATCTAATTCCTTTCAAATTACAAATAGGATAAATTTGTATACCAAATTAGTTATTAAGCAACGTTTTATCTATGGTTTATTAACAATTTTATTAATCATTTTAAACCAAAAAATGTTTATTTTGTATTGTATTGCTGACCTCATATCTGATATTTTGGGATTTATATCAACTTTTTCAGAAAATAATGAGATTTATAAGTACTTCAATAATATTACAAATAATAAAGAAGAATTATTCGAAAATTTAAAATCTGGTATATCATTAATGATTGCAAATTTCTCAAGCAATTTTATTGTTGGATCTTCAAAAATTTATATTCAAACTTTTTGGGGGGCTATAATTTTCGGACAAGTTTCTTTTGGTTTTAGTATAACAAATTTATTTTTATCTTTTGTTACAGCAATTAGTATAGTTTTATTTCCATCTATAAAAAGAATGGATAAAAGTGAATTAACAGGTTTCTATTTTAAAGTTAGAAACCTGATAAGTCCATTATTATTTTTTGCCCTACTTTTTTATTTCCCTGGTTCAAAGTTTTTGTCATATTGGTTACCAAATTATCAACAAAGTTTAGTATATGCTGGTGTACTCTTACCAATAATAATATATTCAGTAAGAATTAGCTTATTAATAAATAATTATTTTAAAGCGTTTAGGTTAGAAAAAGAACTTTTAAAAATCAATCTTACTTCAATTGTTTTAGAATTAATTGGGTTATTTTTGATTCATTGTTTTTTCAAGAATGTTTTATTAATTTTGACTTGGACTGTAGTCGTAACAGTAATCAAGTCGATGTGGTCGGAGTTTATTATTTGTAAATTGTTTTCTGTAAATATCTTATTTGATAATGTATTAGAGATCGTTTTAATAAGTCATTTTATAATTTTTAACTTATTCTTTTCTTCCATTTATTCCTTTATCTTATATTTTCTACTTTTTTGCTTTTATCTTTTTTTAAAAATAAAATTTTTAAAATAAACTCGAGGTATATATTATGCACAAAACAATCCTAATAACAGGGGGTGCTGGTTTCATCGGCAGCAACCTAGTATTAGAACTATTAAGGAGTGACGAAGTATATCATATTATCGGTCTTGATAATATGAACGATTACTACGATGTGTCGCTAAAGCAATATCGTCTTGAACAGATTGAGCAACAGTTGATTCATAGTAAAAGCAAGTGGACTTTCATAGAGGGAGACTTGGCAGACAAGGATTTGGTCACTTCGATTTTTGAAGATTACCGTCCGAATATTGTTGTTAATTTAGCCGCTCAGGCTGGAGTTCGCTATTCCATTACCAATCCAGATGTTTATATAGAAAGCAATATTATTGGTTTTCAGAATATCTTGGAAGCCTGTCGTCACTACCCAGTAGAACACTTGGTATATGCGTCTTCATCTTCAGTTTATGGTGGAAATGAGAAGGTTCCATTTACTACAGATGATAAGGTGGATAACCCAGTATCTTTGTATGCGGCAACAAAAAAATCAAATGAGTTGTTTGCTCATGCTTATAGTAAGCTATATGATATCCCAACAACGGGGCTACGTTTCTTTACGGTCTACGGTCCGGCAGGCCGTCCAGATATGGCTTACTTCGGTTTTACTAACAAGCTGTTAAAAGGTGAAACGATAGAAATTTTCAACTATGGAAATTGTAAACGTGATTTTACCTATGTAGATGACATAGTAGAGGGTGTTAAACGTGTCATGTTTGGCGCACCGCAGAAGAAAAGTGGAAGTGATGGTCTCCCTATTCCTCCATATGCAATTTATAATATTGGCAATAGCAATCCTGAAAACTTATTGGACTTTGTTCACATATTGAGTGAGGAACTAGTTTTGGCAGGAGTATTACCAGCAGATTTTGATATTGAAGCACATAAGAAGCTGGTACCTATGCAAGCTGGAGATGTGCCTGTGACCTATGCTGATACTTCTGATTTGGAGAGGGATTTTGCTTTTAGCCCCTCTACCACACTCAGAGAAGGCTTACGCCAATTTGCTCAATGGTATAAAGAGTATTACAAATAGTTTTATTTTGCTATTGGGGCGATAGCCTTTTGGACAAAATCTGTCATTTATGGCAGGATTAGTAAGAAAGGACTAGTAAATAACATTCACTAACTTCGTGAGACTTGCATCTGGATTTTCCTCTTAGATTAAAAGGAGTTAATCATGATAAAAGACATTTATTCGATTTCATTGTTCAAACAAAATCTTAATTTGGATATAGTGCCAGAACTGTAGGAAGATGGATAATTTTCATAGGTGATCTTACTTTCTTTTTAATAACAATTATTTTGATTTTTTTAGTAACAAATGGTATACTTTGTATATCATTTTTTTGATGAGGTGAAATTATGAGTAACAAAGAATTTTCTCAAGAATTTCTTAAAACAATTATTTTTTCTAAAAGAAAAGAGTTAGGATATTCTCAGCAGGAACTTTCTGATTTGACAGGAATAAATAGGGCTATGATTAGCAAGTTGGAGCAAGGGGACTATCTACCGTCAATTCCTCAGTTGCTTACTTTGAGCAATGTGCTTGATTTTGAAATTAACAGTTTATTTGTTTCTGATTTTCCGAAGTCAATCGGCACTCTTCCGGCAAAAAAAATCGCTGTCGCAGGAACAGGCTATGTTGGGCTATCTATCGCTGTTTTACTAGCTCAGCACCATCAAGTCACAGCTGTGGATATTATCCAAGAAAAAGTTGATTTAATCAATGCAAAGAAGTCTCCTATTCAAGATGATTATATTGAAAAATATCTAGCAGAGAATGACTTAAATTTAGTAGCAACACTTGATGCAGAAAAAGCCTACAGAGAGGCAGAAATTGTTGTGATTGCTGCTCCAACGAACTATGATAGTGCTAAGAATTACTTTGACACAAGTCATGTGGAAGAAGTTATTCAAACAGTATTATCGGTCAACCCTCAAGCTTTAATGGTTATCAAATCAACGATTCCTGTTGGCTTTACCCAATCTATGCGTGATAAGTTTGGTACAGAAAATATTATTTTCAGTCCTGAATTTCTTAGAGAGTCAAAAGCCCTTTATGATAATCTTTATCCATCACGGATTATTGTATCTTGTGAAGATGGTGCGCCAGATTCGGTAGTAGAAGGTTCAAAGTTATTTGCTTCTCTTCTACAAGAGGGGGCTTTGAAGAAAGATGTGGAAGTGTTGCATATAGGGTCTACAGAAGCTGAAGCAGTTAAGCTTTTTGCCAATACCTATTTGGCCTTACGTGTTTCTTACTTCAATGAATTGGATACCTATGCGGAGTTGAAAGGGCTGGATACCGAATCGATTATCAAGGGTGTTGGTTTAGATCCACGTATTGGTGACCACTACAATAACCCTTCTTTTGGCTATGGTGGCTACTGTCTACCAAAAGACACCAAGCAGTTATTGGCTAATTACAATGATGTTCCGCAGAATATGATGACGGCCATTGTTGAAGCCAATAAAACAAGGAAAGATTTCATTGCCGATCAGGTGCTGAAAATGGCTGGTTATTATGATTACTCTGAACATGATAGCTACTCTCGTCAGCAAGAAAAAGAAATAACTGTTGGCGTTTACCGTTTAACGATGAAGAGTAATTCAGATAACTTTAGACAGAGTTCTATTCAAGGTGTCATGAAACGATTGAAAGCCAAAGGTGCAAAAGTTATTATTTTTGAACCAACTCTAGAGGACGACTCAACCTTCTTTGGTTCTAAAATTGTAAATGATTTGAAGAAATTCAAGTCTCAATGTCAAGCTATTGTAGCAAATCGTTATGATAGTTCTTTAGACGATGTGCAGGATAAGGTTTACACAAGGGATATTTTTAGAAGAGATTGAGATTGGTAAGTTTTCATTCTTCGAATAAAAAGAATAATCATAGTAGCGTGATGCTTAGTTGATTTTAGCTATTTTAGGTCTCTCATTATTAGCCTAATTTTAAAAAAAGTTTTAAATTATTTTTAAAATCTTTTATAGAAAATCGAGGATTTTGATGCAAAAATGTCATAATTATATTGAGAGATTTTATACTACTTTTCTCAATATTCCCAATAATCTTTGTGTTCGTTATCATGTGGGTGTAGGTAGACGATGTACCTATGATAGCAACAATTCAAGATAGAAGCTGACTATATTTACGGAGGTATATTCATATGATGATTCTTGGGGTAAGTTTTTTACTATTCATTTTGATACCAATCTTTGCTTGGTTAGTTTATAAAAAAGGTTGGAAACAAGTACTGAAATCAATATTTAAATTTTTGCTTATCTCGTTTTTCCTTTTGTTTAATTTGTTTATTCTAGCCAATGTTTCGTTGTTTCACTGGACCTTGATAACAATCGTATCCACAGTGACAGTTACATTATTTTCAAAAGAGATATTTCAAGCATTCTTTGGTATTGATCTTGATAAATCTCTCTATATAAAAATGACTTTATCAAAAATAGTTACTTTGTTAAAGCTATTTCCAGCAATTCTTTACCTGTCAATTTTTTTGACAATGCCTGAAGTTTCTACTTTTGGTGTGAAGTTATTCTTTGAAATTGATGCCAATAAAATTGTCCATATTACACAGTCCGAACAAAGAAAACTAACAATTATTCCTAAGAATGAAGAAAAACTAGAACTTGAAGCGGATGATAGGATTGAAATAGAGGCAAACGATATTCTTATTCTACATAACAACGATAAAAAACCAGAGATTCTTTCGAAGAGTACGAATTTTGAAATAGATAATTATAAGTGGTCCTATCAATTACGTTCAGTTATTGATACAGGTAAAGATAGAATTTATACTTTTTCTCCGAGTACAGATTCTTTCGAATATAAAATGGCACTATCTATGATTCGTGTACTAATCATTGAATTGCTTTGTCTGCTTGTTTATTTCATTACGACACTTATTCCACATTTCTATAGTAAGAAAATCCAATTTTTGCTTGGGTTAGCCCCGGAATTAAAAGACTTCCAAGGAGAGTGGTATCAGGCGGAAACCTATGATTGGTATCAGAAGAATTTTGTCTACAGTTTACCTTCCTTTGTGATTAAAGGTGAGACCTTGATTATTAAAGATCGTAAAATTGCAACACCAATATCATATAGCGGGGAAGGGATAGAGTTTGAAATTGGAGATACGAAGTATAGATTACAATTGAATGATGGTAAGTTAAACTATAATGATTATGTTTTTCTTCATAAGGATAGTTCTGAATACAAAGCGCTTAGAAAAAATTTGGATTCGAGAAATTTAAAGAAGCAATCAAGCTTTTTATTGAAACCTGTACTAGTTGCTAGCCCTCCATTTCTTAGGAGTGAGCATATTTATTTTGTGCAATTAGACCGATTAATTGCAACGCGAACAAAAGAAGCATGTTTCTCAAATATGGATGTTATCAGGAAGGAAATCATTTTACCAGATCATTCTCGTGTACCTTATTCAAGATATTCTGATAGATTTTATATAAATGGTAGAATTTATGAAATAATTGAGTGATATCTTACCCCGCTTAAGAACCTGTATTCAAAGTGAAGCACTCAACTGTGAATACAGATTCTTATAATATGTTAGTTTTTTTCCATTTGTGGTATACTATATATAGAAGGTTTTTCATTTTATTTCGAATTAAATAAGTAGGACCCAAAAACACCTGGTTCTACTATAAAGAAATCAAATGAAAAGGATGTGGTAGATTGAGACATACCCTATTAAAACCGACACAAGACATGGTTGCCAAGAAAATTTTTCAAAACACGGAAGTGACCAAAGCTTTCATTTCAGATATTTTGAACTTGCCTGTTTTAGAAGTTGAACTTTTGGATGGCCATCAGATTCGTTTGCCCAATGCCAGTCTTCCCAAAGGTTTCTACACTGTGACGGATATTTTAGTCAAATTGGATGATGGTACTCAGGTCATCATTGAAATCCAGATTGCCAAACAGAAGACTTTCGTCAATCGCTTGTGGGCATACATATGCACACAGGTACATGACAATGTTGAAAAAGCACGGCAAGAATACGGTCACACCCATTTCACTCACGAGAGGATTTACCCTGTTTACGGTATCGCTCTGTTAGAAAAGAATTATTTCAATGACGATAAGCCCTTCCACGTGTTTAGCCTGCGCGAGGAAGAAACAAATGAAGAACTGACAGTCAAACCAAAGACTAGCTCCAAACAGCACAGCCTCTTGAAAATAGCTTTTCTGGAGTTGGAAAAATACCAACCCGAAATCATTTCCGATTACGATATCAAAAAATGGTTTGAGTTTTTCGGCAATCGCAACTTTACCATTCAGCCCGATCAGATTATTTCCCAGGCTGAACACGCCCTAGATTTTACAACATGGACCAAGGAGGAGCAAGATATGTGGGATAAGCAATTGGATAGCCTTGAAGTCAGCTACGCTACCCTGATGACTGCACGTGAAGAAGGACGTGAAGAAGGACTTATAGATTCTGCACGTAATTTCTTGAAATCTGGTTTTCCGGCGGATGTAATAGCTGAAAATCTAAACCTCCCTCTTGAGCGAGTTCTTAAACTTCAAAGTGAGTTAACTGCCCATCCCTAACCCTCTGTTTTTCACGATTGTCTACCAAGCGAGGAATCTCTTGTAAAAGTGGATTTGGAAGCTTAGAATCATGGGTTAAAAATATTCACATAGAAGAGCAAATAGAAAAAAGTTCCAGAGTCGACAGGACTCTGGAACTTTTTCAATATATCTTGTTATTGGGGCTCTTTGTCAACTGTAGTGGGTAGATGAAAAGCTAACACCTAGAGAGGACGAACTTCGTTCTCTCATTTTTGATGTTTAAAGCAATATATATCTTGGTTTTAAAGTTCGTAAAGTTCCTAAAGCCAAACGC
>NZ_JBIMJM010000011.1:0-47258 GCF_043674115.1 Streptococcus sp. A34
TGAGTCTTTCTAATGTGAGTGTGGTTGCTTTTCATTATAGGTCATATGGGATTTTTTGTATACACTCAAAAAGGCTACATAATCTCTACAGTGGATTTACCCACTACAGAAATTATAGAGCCTTTATTAAGCATTCGAGTATTCGAGTGCTTTTCTTGTACCCAAAATAGAAAGGAGTAGGGTTATGAACAAGCATAGCACAAAGAAATAATAGCAGAAGTTGAGTAAATGTTCTATTCTTTGCCTGTTTTAGAGCATATCGGAGCTATTCGCCAAAGCTGGTACTTTAGGCTTGAAGACAGTAGCTTTCTTGCCAAAACTATAATGAATTGATATAATGAAGAGTATTACCCTTAAAGGATGAATGATGAATTTAGAAGATTTGAAAAAACGACAGGAGAAGATTCGTAACTTCTCTATCATTGCCCATATTGACCATGGGAAATCAACGCTGGCTGACCGTATTTTGGAAAAAACAGAGACAGTTTCTAGCCGTGAAATGCAGGCCCAGCTCCTAGACAGCATGGATTTGGAGCGTGAGCGTGGCATTACCATCAAGCTCAATGCTGTCCAGCTCAATTACAAGGCCAAGGATGGTGAGACCTATACCTTCCACCTGATTGACACACCGGGGCACGTTGACTTTACCTATGAAGTTTCTCGGTCTTTGGCAGCCTGTGAAGGTGCGATTTTGGTGGTCGATGCTGCTCAAGGTATTGAGGCTCAGACCTTGGCCAACGTTTATCTGGCCCTGGACAATGATTTGGAAATCCTGCCCATTATCAACAAGATTGACTTGCCAGCGGCTGACCCAGAACGTGTCCGTCATGAAATCGAAGATGTAATCGGACTGGACGCCTCAGAGGCTGTCTTGACGTCCGCAAAAGCGGGTATTGGCATCGAGGAAATCCTTGAGCAAATCGTTGAAAAAGTGCCTGCACCAACTGGTGATGTCGAGGCGCCCCTTCAAGCATTGATTTTCGACTCTGTTTACGACCCATACCGCGGTGTTATTTTGCAGGTCCGCATTGTCAATGGTGTGGTCAAGCCCGGCGACACCATTCAAATGATGTCCAATGGCAAGACCTTTGACGTGACAGAAGTGGGAATTTTCACACCCAAAGCCATGGGGCGTGACTACCTGGCAACGGGTGACGTAGGTTATATTGCGGCCTCCATCAAGACGGTTGCGGATACCCGTGTCGGTGATACGGTGACCTTAGCTGACAATCCTGCCTCTGAACCCTTGGCTGGCTACAAACAGATGAACCCAATGGTCTTTGCTGGTATCTATCCGATTGATTCCAACAAGTACAATGACTTGCGTGAGGCCTTGGAAAAACTCCAGCTCAATGATGCGAGTCTGCAATTTGAGCCTGAAACTTCGCAGGCCCTTGGATTTGGTTTCCGCTGTGGTTTCTTGGGACTGCTGCACATGGATGTTATCCAAGAACGGATTGAGCGGGAATTCAACATTGACCTGATCATGACAGCGCCGTCGGTGGTTTACCATGTCAATATGACAGACGGTGAGTCGATCGATGTGGCCAACCCATCTGAGTTTCCAGACCCAACCAAGATCGCCACTATCGAAGAGCCTTACGTCAAGGCACAAATCATGGTACCGCAGGAATATGTCGGTGCGGTGATGGAATTGGCCCAGCGCAAGCGTGGCGACTTCGTGACCATGGATTATATTGATGACAATCGTGTCAATATCATTTACCAAATCCCGCTGGCTGAAATTGTCTTTGATTTCTTTGACAAGCTTAAGTCCTCAACCCGCGGCTATGCGAGCTTTGACTACGAGATTTCTGAATACCGCTCATCTAAACTGGTGAAAATGGATATTCTCCTCAATGGCGACAAGGTCGATGCCCTCAGCTTTATCGTCCACAAGGAATTTGCCTACGAACGTGGGAAAATCATCGTGGACAAGCTCAAGAAAATCATTCCACGTCAACAATTTGAGGTGCCAATCCAAGCCGCTATCGGTCAAAAAATCGTGGCCCGTAGCGACATTAAGGCCCTCCGCAAAAACGTTTTGGCCAAGTGTTACGGTGGTGACGTTTCCCGTAAACGCAAACTCCTAGAAAAACAAAAGGCCGGTAAGAAACGCATGAAAGCCATCGGTTCTGTCGAAGTACCACAAGAGGCCTTCCTCAGCGTCCTCAGCATGGATGAAGATGATAAAAAATAAGTCAGGAAGGGCTGGGCAGATGCCTAGCCCCTTTCCTATAGGGTGAACAATGAAAACAATTTTCGATTACCAAAGTCAAGGCCAAGCAGGACAAATTGACTCCTATGTCCTGCTCAGCAACTCGCCCCGCAGAAAAGAGCTTTTGCAATTTTTAGCGCCAGAAATCCAGTCGGTAGAAGTTGATGAACGCAGGATTGAAGAACAGTTTATGGCTGAATTCGCTGCGGATGATTTTCTGACCCGGGCCGCCAAGACCTGTTGTGAAATTTCCAAGGCCAAATCTGACCTGCCTCTGGAGCCGGGTAAGCTCTACATTTCAGCGGACACCATTGTGGTGGCGGACGACCGAATTTTTAATAAACCGCTTGATTTGGCGGAGGCTGAGGCCATGTTGCGCTCTTATTTTGGCAAGACCCATCAGGTTGTGACCTCGGTCTGCCTGCGCACTGTGGATTCATTGGATGTCTTTTACACTGTGGCAGAGATTGACTTTGTCGACTATTACCCAGCGCTTGAGGAGCCTATCCAGACCTACATCCATGACAAGCAGCCCCTGGACAAGGCTGGTGCCTACGGTATTCAGGAGCTGGACCCACGCTTTGTGGCCGGGATTTCAGGTGACATTCATACCATCATTGGCCTGCCCGTCGCTGAGGTTTCCCGTAGGATTTTTTCTACAAAGGCTTTGGAAAATAGCAGAGCACTTTAGACCATTGAGAAAAGGAAGTTTATGAGCTTAGATATTGAGAAGTACCGGCAGCTGGCCCTGCAAAAACAGGGAGAGCACCGCAAATTTTTGGCTAGCTTGAAGAAAAAGCCACCGAAAAATTTAGATAAAATTGTCAAGGAATTGCACGACGAGGTCTTCCAAGAAATTGACTGCACCAAATGTGCCAATTGTTGCAAGGATTTAGGACCAGACTTGACGGAGGCGGATATTACCCGCATGGCCAAGCTCTTTCGGATGAAATTGTCGACCTTTGAGTCCACCTATCTGCGGGTGGATGAGGATGGCGACAAGGTCTTCCAGTCCATGCCCTGTCCATTTCTGGGCCCTGACAATCTCTGTGACGTCTATGACGCCCGTCCCAAGGCCTGCGCAGCCTTTCCCCATACCGACCGAAAGCGTTTCTATCAGATTAACCATCTGACCTTGAAAAATACGCTCATTTGCCCAGCAGCCTATCTTTTTGTAGAGCGGTTGAAAGAGAGAGTGTAAGAAAGAATTCACCGAAAGGAAATACTATGGAAAAATTTTGTCAGTGTCTTGTGCTATGCCTTTGAATTTGCATGGCCTAGATGTTCGTGGAAGTGAGAAAGATGGGACGAAATCGTCTATCTATTGCTCTTATTGTTATGTCAACGGTCGTTTTGTAGAGCCAGACATCAGTTTTGAAGAAATGTTAGCTAAGGGCAAAACTGCTATTTCAAATGGTCAAGGAAATGCCTTAGTCAAATGGTTGATGAAGGCTAGCTATCCTATGATGCTCAAGAAAACCAAACGCTGGAAAGTTTAGTTGAGTCCTCAGACAATAGTCAGAGGATTTTTCTGTCGTGTTCACATTCTGATTTTTATTCTAATTAGTGCTATAATAGTATTTGTTGAGCTCAGGTAAGAGGAGGTAGTTATGTCATTATTATTGTCACCGGTTGAGATTGCTGGTTTGTCGCTCAAAAATCGTGTGGTCATGCCACCTATGTGTATGTACGAAGTCAAGGCTGAAGATGGGTTGCCAACGGCCTTCCATCATGCTCACTATGGCGCGCGTGCTATCGGCGGAGTTGGCCTGATTATCCAAGAAGCGACGGCTGTAGAACCAGATGGTCGGTTATCTAAGCATGACTTGGGTATTTGGACAGATGAACAGGCACAGGCCCTAGCCAAATTAGTTTCGGAATTGAAGGCTTTCGGAAGTAAGGTCGGTATCCAGCTCAGTCATGGTGGCCGTAAGGCCAAGGATGCGGAACTGCCCCTTGCTCCGACTGCTCTTGCCTTTAACCAAGATTACAAGGTACCGCAGGAAATGACCCTTGAAGATATTGAGCGTGTTCAGTCTGCTTTTGTGGCGGCTGCGGCGCGTGCAGCTCAGGCTGGATACGATATGATTGAAATTCACGGGGCGCATGGCTATTTGGTCAATCAATTTCTGGAACCCTTGACCAATCAACGGACGGATGCCTACGGTGGTAGTCTAGAAAATCGATTCCGTTTCTTGAAAGAAATTATTGAAGGTGTGAAAGCTGTCTTTACTGGTCCAGTTTGGGTGCGCTTGTCAGTGACCGCCTACGATGAGACTGGCCAGCAAAATACACTCCAAGATTACCAACAAATTGCCAAATGGTTGGAAGAACTGGGCGTGGCTTGCTTGGATATCTCAACTGGCGGTGTCATGGATACGCGACCAAATATTCCAATCTATGGTGGTTATCAGGCTGGTTTTTCTGCCAAAATCAAAGAAGCTGTCAGTATTCCAGTTACAGCTGTTGGCTTTCTTAATAGTCCAGAGTTGGGCGAATATATCTTGCAAAATGGCCAGGCTGATTTGATCCAAGTCGGTCGTGGTCTCATTCGTAATGTCAATTGGTTGGCAGAGGCGGCCGAGGTCCTGCACGACCATGATTTTCAAGTCTACAATGCCTCTTACCAACGTGGTCAGGTCAAGTAGGGGCTTGCTGGGAATGATACAGTTGAGTTCACAGGCTATTTTTCAAAAAAAATAAACCTCAGACTTGACTTAAAGTAGGTTTAAGTTGATACAATAGTGATGTAGGCAGCTATGTCCACGATTAAAGAAATTTCGGAGTTGCTGGGGATTTCAGCGCCTACCATCCGTTTTTATGAGAAAGAGGGAATGGTGGAGATTCCTAGAAATGAGCGGGGTATCCGTCAGTTTGATGAGCGGAGCATTGACCGGCTCAAGGCCATTGTCCACTATCGCCGTGTGGGAATGCCCTTGGAGGATATCCAGAAGATTTTGGCAGAGTTCCACAATCATGCCCTGTCGTCGGACTTGCTCAAGAAAACGCAGGCCCAGCTGGAGGCTCAGATTGCGGCCTTGCAGGAGACCCATGCCTATCTGGTCAAGAAAATCGAGATCCATCAGCAGTTAGCCTAGCTAGAAGCTCAGGGAATTTCGGCAAATGAGCGGACAGATGCCTACTACGATATACGAAGAAAGGACGCAGAGTCCTAGTGTTTCAAAAAGGAGGAAACATGGAAAACTATACACTTTCAAATGGTGTCAAGATTCCAAAGATTGGTTTTGGTACTTGGCAGATTAAAGAAGGCGATGATGCCTACAAGAGTGTGGCGCACGCCCTCAAGGTTGGCTACACGCATGTCGATACGGCGCAGATTTATGGAAATGAGCGCAGTGTTGGTCGTGCCATCGCAGATAGTGACCTGGCGCGTGAGGATATTTTCCTGACGACAAAGGTCTGGAACGACAAGCACGATTATGAGCTTGCTAAGGCGTCGATCGAGGAATCGCTGGAAAAATTGGGCGTTGACTATCTTGACTTGCTCTTGATTCACTGGCCAAATCCAAAGGCGCTCCGTGAGAATGATGCCTGGAAGGCTGGAAATGCTGGTGCCTGGAAGGCCATGGAGGAAGCCTACAAGGCAGGCAAGGTCCGCGCTATCGGTGTATCCAATTTTATGATCCATCACCTGGAAGCCTTGTTTGAAACAGCTGAAATCAAGCCACAGGTCAACCAAGTTCTCTTGGCACCGGGTTGCACGCAGGAAGAATTAGCAGCCTTCTGCCGTGAGCACGACATTCTTCTTGAAGCCTATAGTCCACTGGGAACAGGCAGCATCTTCAAGAATAAAGTAGTGCAAGAAATTGCTGAAAAGACTGGCAAATCTGTTGCCCAAGTGGCATTACGTTGGAGCCTGCAAAAAGGATTCTTGCCTCTACCAAAATCTGTCACACCAGCCAATATTGAAAGCAATTTGAACATCTTTGACTTTGAATTGTCGGCAGATGATGTGGCGACCTTGGATAGTGTTGAAGGCGTCAGCGTCCAATCTGATCCAGACAATGTGAATTTTTAAGAAACTCAACAGCTGACGAAAGTTGGCTGTTTTTTGTGCGAGCACGGTCTGTAGACCAATCCAAGGAGAATGCGCGTGACTGACCTATTTTTGGAATACATTAGGAACCATTAAAAATTTACTTGAGTGAGGAAATAATTGTGCCAAATATGTTGTAGATTTCCTGTAAGTATCGCGGTAAGTGTGCCTAATCTCGTCTATCCCAAATTTGATATTAAAGATATGGTATAATAGTTTCATTAACCTTTGATAAAATAATTCGCCTCTGAAAGGAAAAACATCGTGACCTACAAATTTCTACTTTTCGACCTTGACCATACTTTGTTGGATTTTGCGACTGGTGAGGAGATTGCCCTCACTCAGTTTCTGGAATTTATGAAAGTGGAGGACATTCAGGCCTTTAAAGATGTCTATCGTCCGCTCAATCAGGGTATGTGGAAGGACTTGGAAAAGGGTTTGATTACCAAGAAGGAGCTGGTCAATACTCGATTTTCGCGGGCCTTTGCCCATTTCGGACGGCAGGAAGACGGAGCTGAGTTGGCCCTTCGTTACCAAGAATTTATCGGTCGTCAAGGACAGATTTTTGAGGGAGCGGATGATTTGCTTGAGAACTTGACGGAGCGTGGCTACCAGATTTATGGCGCGACCAACGGCATCACCTACATCCAGGAAAATCGTCTCAAACACTCACCCATTGGCAGCTATTTCAAGCAAGTATTTATCTCTGAGCAGATGGGGACCCAGAAGCCGGAGCTTGATTTTTATGAAAAAATAGCAGAGCAGATTACCGGTTTTGACCTGTTCAGAGCGCTCATGATTGGCGACAGCCTGACGGCAGACATCCAAGGCGGTATCAACGCTGGCATGGATACAGTCTGGTACAATCCAGCTGGCCTAGAAAATACAAGCCATCTCAAACCAACCTACACAATCAGCAACTACCAGCAATTAATAGATATCTTATAAGCAGCGAGACCATTGCTTGCTTTTTTCATTTTTTCAAATCTTAAAATTCTTGTAACAATATTGTATAAATAGTTTTAAAAATGAAATAAATATGCTATACTAGAGTAGTGTATTCTGCACAATCTATCAAAACAAAAGGAGAAATAATATGAAAAAGATTGATTGGATTGAATATTTTGAAGCTATCAATGGTCGTTCGCCAGAAGCTCATGAGATTGAAGCTGCTCTTGTCGCTGGAGAATTTGAAGAGGATGACCTTCAAAATGTACCTACAGAAGAAGTTGTTCAAGAAGAAAAAGTTGATGCAGAGTCCACTGTAGAGCCTGTTTCAGCTCCAGAAGACATTCCTGCCCAGCAACCAGTTCAGGAACCAGCTCAAGCCTTCGCTCAGCAAACCAATGCTCAAGCGCAACAAGCACAGCCACAGCCAACGGTACAGCAGGTAAATCCGCAGGCCTTACAACAAGCACCAGCTGCACCATCAGCATTCGGTCTCTTCTTCAAGCAGTTTAGAGAGTGGATTGTGTCTGCTTGGAAGAAACCAACTTCAATTGCCAGCCATACCCACAAATACAACGGTTTGACCTCTCTCTTGCTCATCGCCTTTTTCGCAGCCCTGACAATTTATTTCCCAATGGTTAAGGCGGCAAACAGTGTCAATAGCTTTACAAATAGTCTGACTTCAGAACTCGGTAGTCTGTTTGAGGGCGTTAATGGCTACGATGCTTATGGTTCTTCCGCACCTGCAGTAAGTGTTGGACTGGATATCTTGTTTAAGACCTTTATCGGAATTGCTCTGATTATTTTTTCAATTGTCCTGGCAGGATTTGTGGTGAAACGCTTTATCTACAAAGAACAGCAGTATACATTTGCCTACACTCTTGAATATTATGGTCGTTTGTTTGCGGTAAACGTATTGCTTTATGCAATTGCGGCCTTGTCAGCTGTTTTGGGAATTTTCTCTCTGGTTGGTGTTGCGACCTCTTTAGCCCTCTTTGCCGTGGGTTCAGCCAGCGTCTATGCCCTTGCTAACTTTACTAATACATCACAGATGGACTCCTTGTATCGCTACTTTATTGCTATTTTGGTAAATGGTCTGATTATCTTTGTATCAGGAATTATTGCAGCCTCTATCGTAGGACAAATGTTCTGGTCAAGCCTCTTTTAATCAAATAGGAGTTGAAATATGGCAACGAAAGAAAAATGGATCGATTTATTTGAAAAGGTTGTTGGTAGAAAGCCAACCCCTGCTGAATTTGTTAAGGCCAAGGAAGTTGACTTTGACTTAAAGCAAATCAAGGCCATAGCAGGATTGGACAGCGACCAACAAGTAGCTGCAGAAAATGTGGCTGAGAATGGTGCAGAGACTGTAGCAGAAGCAGTTCAAACAGCCCAGCCTGTACAGCCAGTAGCGGAAGTAGTACCTGTAGCGCCAGCCCAGCCTGTTCAAGAGGTGGAGCAGGTCCTTGTGGAACAACCTGTCTTTACCACTTATCAAACCAAGCCACAGAGCAAGAAAAAGAAGATTCTCTTTGGCTTGGGTGCAGTGGCCCTACTTGCACTCGGCGCGGGCTACTACTATATGGATTCTGTGACTGGAATGGACATCGCTGTTGATGAATTCCAAACAGCAGTTGACAGCAATGATTACGACCAGATTGCGACCCTCCTATCTTCTAATGATGACAAGTGGTCCAAGTCAGAGGCTAAGGATTTTATCCAATATTTGAACTCTGAAGGCGTCGATATCAAGAGTGAGCTAGATGCCATTGAAGCATCTGGCGGAAAAAATACTTTTAACGACCAACGTGGAAATAAGTTGCTCGGATTACGTGAAAAAGGACGTAAATTAGGTCTTTTTCCAGAATACCAAGTGACCAGTTATCCGGTTGAAATTCTTGTCAATAGTGACCTGTCTGAATTATCTATTGATGATCAAAAGATTGAAGCCAACAAAGAAACGTCTTTGGGTGAACATCATTTTGCCAATAAAGAATTCAAGGCTAAGGGCAAAACCAAATCTGGAGACTTTGAAACCAGCTTGCAGCCGAATCTCAGCCAAGCTGAAGAAAACAGGATTGTCATGACTTTATCACCTGTTCAGAAAACGCTCAACCTACACCTGCCGGTCGATAACGGCTCTATCAAGGACATCAAGGTCTTCTCTGGTGATAAGGAAATTGCCAAATCACTGTCAGACAGCGTTGAAGTTCTAGACAATCAACATCTTGATTTGAAGGTTAGCTTTAATTTTGAGGGCGCAACATTTACAACGGAATCTACCAAGGTTCTGGTCGATCCAGCAGTTGGCGAAATTTATGCGGATTTGACCATGTCTTCTGAGGAAAGCAAGAAGTTAACGGACGCTCAAAAAGCTAAGGAAAGCAAGGAAGCTCAGGCCAAAGAGGAGCAGGAAACCAAGGAAAAAATCCAGACCTTCATGAATGACTATATCGAGTCAATGCGGTCTTCTATTACCCACCGTACCGTTCAGTTTGACAGATATTTCGATACCTCAAGTGAGGTATATCGTATATATGTAAACTATATTGAGGGTGGCGGTGTTGCCAGAGCCAATATTGATTACCAAACGACGATTGATTATACTGTGACGGATGTCAAGAAAGATGGTGACAATTATGTCGTGACCGTTCATAATCAATTTAGAGAAGTTTATCTCAATGGTAAATCGAGTACCTTGACGAAAAAACAAGTCTTTAATCTGAGACAAAATGGTGATTCGTTCTTGATTTATGGAGTAAGTGAAACGTGAGGCAAATAATGATGAATAAAAAAAACTTGAGTTTTCTCTTGCTCTCCGCTCTGCTCTTAACAGCATGCGGCCAATCAGAAAGCAAGGTAGAATCAAGTAAATCAAATGACACCAGTCATTCAAGTAAGACAGCGCAAACCAAGACTGAAGTGTCATCAGAAACCAGCGAAACTGCTGAAGGGTCAGAAAACAATAGCGATGCTAGTTCGTCGTCTGAACAGGCCGAGGAGACCATTGCTACAGATGCAAACTACAACGGCTCTTATTACAGTGTCCAAGGGAAATACGGGCAAGTTGTCATTGCCAATAAAAAGCATCCTCTGGCAGCTTCCTACGCTCCAGGTGAGGACCCGCAAGCTTTGGCAGCCTTCCAGAGCCTGATTGCAGACATGCAGGCACAAGGATTCGCTGTATCGCATTCCTATAGTGGTTTCCGTTCTTACGAGACCCAGGCTGGGCTCTATCAGTCCTATGTCAATCGTGATGGTCAGGTTGCTGCCGATACCTATTCAGCCCGTCCAGGCTATAGTGAGCATCAGAC
Organism: Streptococcus sp. A34; assembly: GCF_043674115.1. Taxonomy (NCBI): domain Bacteria; kingdom Bacillati; phylum Bacillota; class Bacilli; order Lactobacillales; family Streptococcaceae; genus Streptococcus; species Streptococcus sp. A34. Next base: position 10,538 of record NZ_JBIMJM010000011.1, read on the forward strand.
AGGCTTAGCATTTGACCTAATGGACAGCGCTGGCAATCTCTTAGAAGAGCCGACCGCAGCCAACTGGGTAGCTAAAAACGCCCACAACTATGGCTTTATCGTTCGGTATCAGCCTGGAAAAGAAGCCATCACAGGCTACATGGCTGAAGCCTGGCACCTGCGTTATATTGGCCAAGAAGCGACTGACATTTACAATTCTGGCCTGACCCTGGAAGAGTATTTCGGCGTTGCTGGCGGCGGTTATCAATAATAGAAAAAAGTACTTGACCATACAAATCAGATGTGATATGATGGTTGATCTTATAAAGTCGTTTAGTTTACTTTTAGTACTTGCATCAACAGTCTGGGAGACTGTTGAAGGGTATAATGATACAGCAGATGTATTCTGCGTCAATAGTCGCAGGCATAACTGAAGTTAGGCAAGACGAGTTAACGAAGTAATAAAAGATAAACCATATGACGATAATTGGAGGAACATAATGTTTAAAGCAATGGAAGTATATTTGGTAACCAATGGTAACGGATTGGAAGCCATCGAATTTTACAAAAACTCCCTCGGTGCAACAGTTGAGCAAGTAAATTTGTTCAAGGATTTCTTGCCAGATTGTCCAGCTGAATTGGAAAATCATGTGATGAATGCACAATTCCGCTTGCCAAACGGTCAACGTTTCATGCTTTCTGATAACAACCCAGAAATGCCTTACTCAGCAGGCGACAACATCACCGTTGCCCTTATCACTGATGATGCTGAAACAGCTAAGGATTTCTACGACAAATTGTCAGTAGATGCTAAAGCCATCAACATGGAGTTGCAGGCAGTGCCATGGTCACCAGCCTACGGAAATGTTACGGACAAATTCGGCATCACGTGGCAATTCAACGCAGAAGTTGAAGGCTATGGGGCGGAATACTACGCAGAAGAAAACTAAACACACAAAAAGTTCGGAGCAAATGTTCCGAACTTTTTTGGTTTATATATTATCAATAACTAGCGATTAACCATAACTGGTTGAGTATAATGTTCATGTAGAGTCCTGCCAGCTTGCTCAATAAACTCATCAAGGTAGGACGGTGATTGGATAGTTGGGTTTCGATAAAAGACAAATTCAATAGTGAAGGATGGCTCAGCAATTTCATAAATGCTGCATTTGTTAAAGTTACTAGGTATAGTTACAACCTTTGGTAGAAACATATTCCCAATTCCTTTTTTGACCATGCCAATTGCTGTGTACGTATTTGAGGTTTCATGGATACAATTGATTGATATATTTTCTTGAAAATACGCAGTATCAATAATTTTTCTAAAAACATAGTGTTCATTCAATAATATGACAGGCAAGTTATGAAGTTGTTTCATATCCAATGAATTTTTTAGTAGCTCGCGCTGTCTAGTTGGTTGGAAGAGAGAGGATGATTCGGAAGCGATGAGACACATGCTGGAGTCAAAAACGTGGATTGTTTCAAAGTTGCTGTCCTCATTTCCGATACCAAATAGGAGGTCTAAATCGCCTTCATTTAGCATATTTAGAAGGACTTTTGAAGTATTTTCAACGAATTTAAATTCTACCTTGTCCATTGTATTTGTAACGATAGGATAAATAGCTGGTAGAAAAATAGGAGATAACATGGGGTTGATGCCGATACGCAACAGTCCCTTTTTTTCTTTGGCAATAGAGGATAATTGATCCAACATAACGCTGTGAAGTACGTCCACTTTTTCTAAGAAGGCTAAATAAATTTCACCAGCCTGAGTTAATTTCATTTCGCGATAGCGGCGTTCAAATAGTTTAGCTCCTAACTCCTCTTCAATTTCTTTTAATATTCTCGAAATATAGGGCTGTGTTACATAGAGTGATTCGGCAGCAGCTGTGATGCTTCCTAAGGAAATGATGGCTTCAATGATGCTTTTTTTAGAAATACTCGACATTTATACACCTCCATTTTTTTAATTGTTTTAAATTATATTAACATTTTACCATAATGATTTTGTTATGGAAAGCATTCTGTTTTGGCATTTCACAAAGTTACTATATCGTATTATAATTTGTCTATAAAGTAAATGAAGCGCTTCCAATAATTTAATAATTCACAAACTAACAATTATAAAAAGGTATAAACTTATTTTTTTAGAACATGGAGGAAATCAATGGATCCTGGACTTATCAGTCTGATAGGGGTTCTCCTATCGTTAAGTCTTCTTATTTACCTTGCTTATAAGGGCTTTCCAATACTTTTTCTAAGTATTATCAGTATGTTGCCGATGATTCTTTTATCTGGCGGAAATATAAACGAGCTGATACAGGAAAATTATATGACTGGCTTTGCAAATTTTGCTCAGCGAAACTGGCTCATTTTCTTCTTCTCAGCAGTATTTGGTCAGATGATGGGAGATTCTGGAGCAGCAAAAGTGATTGCTTATACTTTTGCAGGATTTGCTCGGAAATTTCCAGGTAAGGAGCAACTAGTTGCAATTTTGACCCTGATTTTTATTTCATCGACCTTATCATATGGTGGCATCTCGGTCTATGTCTTGGTCTTTACAATGGTGGCTATTTCTAAGGAAATATTTCAAGAGCTAGATATCCCTTGGCACATGTACACATGTAATGGATTAGCTGCTGGAGTTATTACTATGTCGATGATACCTGGAACACCCTCGATTCAAAATATTATGCCTACGGAGTATCTGGGGACTACGACCATGGCCGCCCCTATACTTGGCTTAATTCTTGCCGTCTTGGCTTTGATAATGGGTGTCGGCTATATCGAATTTCGTTTGAGGCAGGCTCAAAAAAGGGGAGAAGGATTTTATAAGACTGGTTATAGGATTGCAGAGTCAGATATCAAAACTGAGACAGATATTCCTAATATTCCATTATGGCTTTGTTTCTTGCCTTCGATTGTCTTGTTCCTTTTTATGAATATCTTGAAATTCTCGCCACCTATTAGTCTACTCATTACTATTACAGTGACTTACCTGCTGTTCTACAAGCACTTGAAAGGAATTTTTGCTACTATTCAAAAAGCGACCACAAACACTTTGAATGCAGTAGGAGCTACTTGTTCAGTGGTTGGTTTTGGTACAGTGGTGGCGGCTCTACCGGCCTTTCAGTACATCATTTCCGGTCTGGATAAGATTCCTGGTCCGCCTGTAGTCCAGTTGGTCATCGCAGTTAACATTGCTTCCGCAATTACCGGATCATCAGCAGGTGGATTGGGAGTTGGCTTGCAGGTCTTTGGTCAGCGCTTTCTTGATCAGGGAATCCCGGCTCCGGTCATTCATCGCCTAGCAGTTGTCTCTGCTGGTGGCCTAGATTCTTTACCGCATAACGGAGTTGTTATCAATTCCTTAGCTGTTATGCGCTTGACTCACAAGGAATCTTATCTAAATACCTTTGTAACATCAGTTGTGATTCCAATTATTTGTGCCTTTGTTGGTGCAATGCTTTATCAAATGGGTATATGGTAACTTTTACCAAATTATTTAGACATACAGAGAAACTTGAAGGGTGTGAAAATACCTTCCAATCTTTAGGAGGAAAATAAAAATGAGTGAAATTAAACGTGTTGCTGTCATCGGTTCAGGCTTAATGGGGCGTCAAATTGCCCTGAATTCAGCCCTCTATGGCTATACAGTCTTTTTGAATGATAAGAATGAAGAAGCTTTAGAAAAAGCAAAAGAGTGGACAGTCGATTATCTTAATGGACGCATTGCCAAAGGGAAGTTAACTCAAGAGCATATCGATGATGTCAATAAAGTTTTATTCTTTGAACCAGATATAAAATTAGCAGTAGAAGATGTAGATTTAGTTATTGAAGCCATTATTGAGGATCGCCAGATTAAGTTTGATTTCTTCAAAGAAGTGACTGAATTGGTAAAACCAGGTACTATTCTTGCTACAAACTCTAGTTTCATGGTGTCTTCCTTGTTCAAAGATGCTGTTAGAGAACCAGAATTGTTGGCTAATTTCCATTACTTTAATCCAGCTTTAGTAATGAAATTGGTTGAAGTAGTCAAAGGCGAACACACTTCTATGGAAACTGTTGAACGATTGATGGATTTTGCCCGCAATACTGGTAAGGACCCTGTCTTTGTTATGAAAGAAAATGATGGATTCTTAGCGAACTCAGTACTCCGTGCTGTTTCTCGTAAAGCCATGGAACTCTATGATGAAGGCATCGCATCATATCAAGATATTGATACAGCTGTCGAAAAAGGTCTCAATTATCCGATGGGCCCATTCCGCTTGATGGACTTGACCGGTATTGACCTAGCCTATCTAGCTGCCAAACGTCAGCAAGATGAAACTGGAGAGCGTCGTCCAGGTATTGAGTTGTTGGAGAAAATGTACAACGAGAAAAAATGGGGCCGTAAAACAGGCGAAGGTTTCTATAAATATACGAAATAAAATTTAAAAAAATATATTATAAAAATGGAGGAACATATTCATGTCTCAACAAGAAGTAGTGATTGTTGCCTATGGTCGCTCAGCTGTTGCTAAAGCAGGTAAGAAGGGTTTCTTGCGCCTACAACATCCGGTTGATTTTGCCGGCAAGGTTTTGGAAGGGGTGTTAGCAAAAGTACCGAATCTTCCAAAGGAAGAAATCTATGACGTTGTTGTCGGAACAGCTAAACCAGAAGCGGAACAAGGGAACAACATCGCTCGTCTCATTGCTCTGAGAGCTGGCTTACCGTACAGTGTATCTGCTCAAACAATTAACCGTTTCTGTTCATCAGGTCTACAATCGGTTTCTACAGCAGCAAATATGATTTGGTCCGGTGAAGCAGATGTAGTAGTAGCTGGTGGTGTGGAATCCATGTCCAAACTGCCAATGGCAGGTAATCCTGCTACCCGTGATCAATGGATTTCAGATAATGAACCTGGTCTTTATACGCCAATGGGAATTACAGCAGAAAATGTAGCAGAAAAATATGGTGTGACCCGTGAACAAATGGATGCTTTCGCTGTTGAAAGTCACCACCGTGCAGAGGCTGCTCAAAAAGCTGGTAAGTTTGTTGACGAAATTATCCCAGTGATTGGAAATGACCTAGAGGGCAATGAGTTTGAATTCAAAGATGACCAAGGTATTCGTTATGGTTCGACCATGGAAGCTTTAGGTGCTTTGAATCCTGTCTTTAAAGAAAATGGTACTGTAACAGCTGGACAGGCATCGCAAGTTTCAGACGGTGCAGGATTTGTAGTTCTTATGTCTCGTAAGCGGGCAGAGGAATTAAACATTAAACCGGTTGCCAAATTCCTTGGTTTCAATGTTGCAGGGGTGGATCCAAATATCATGGGAATTGGGCCAATAGAGGCAGTACCACGTTTGTTAAATCGCTTGGATGTCAAAGTAGACGATATTGATGTTATTGAATTGAACGAAGCCTTCGCGGCTCAAGCCCTTCCAATCATCGATACTCTGGGCTTTGATCCAGCTAAGGTCAATCCAAATGGTGGAGCAATCGCCCTTGGTCACCCACTTGGTGCAACAGGTGCTATCTTGATTTCAAAAACAATTTCAGAATTGAAACGAACAAAAGGCAAACTTGGATTGATTACCATGTGTATCGGTGGCGGAATGGGCGCTGCTGGTCTGATTGAACTAATCGAAGATGAGACCTAGTTTCTAGAAAGTGTGTGTGCTATGGAACTAATCAGTCTTATCGGAATGCTGTTTGGGATTGGATTCTTCATTTTCTTATGTGTGAAAGGATTTAATCTAGTACTATCAGCACTACTCTCCGCTTTTATCATTATTCTGACATCAGGCTTACCTATGTTGGAATTGCTCAAAACTGCCTGGGCACCAGGGTTTGCTTCCTTTATTCAAAACTTCTTTCTTATTTTTGCCGCTGGTGCCATTTTTGGTCGTTTGCTCAATGACGGTGGAGCATCAAAGTCTATCGCTATGGGCATCTACAGAGCTATCTCTAAATTGAAGAAGAATCAAAAGTTCTGGGCAGTTGCATTTGTACCTGTTATGTATGCCATCCTATCCTATGTTGGAGTTTCAGGCTTAGTCATTGTCTATACGGTCATTGACGTATCGGCAGAACTGTTCAAGAAATTTAATATTCCTTGGAGGCTTTATACCAATGGTGGATCGGCTGTTATTGGCGCTCTCTTTATCGGTGGGTCTCTCCAATTGACCAATATTACACCCTCTCAATTTACAGGTCAGCCTATTACAGCTGGTATGGGACTTTCCCTAATCTGTGCACTAGTTTTCTATGCCTATCAAGCTTTCTTTATCGTTTATGATTTAAAAGTTGCGGAGAAGCGTGGTGAAGGATTTGATGAAACGGGTGCTAATTTCTATGCAGGACTTGGAAATAGCAGTGCGGATGAAGATTTACCTTCTGTATTGTTGTCAATTCTTCCAATTGTTGTCATGATTGCTTTGGCGGGTTTCCTTAAAGTTGATGTACTGTATTCGATTACAGCTGGCTGTATCCTTTGTGTCATTCTTTTCTTCAAGCGTTATAAAGCCTTGGATAAGACAATTACAGGAGCTCTATCGTCCGCCTACGCACCAATTTTTGGTGTCGCTGCAACGTCAGCTATAGGTTCAGTTATCAAAGTTGTTCCTGGATTTGCCTTGGTAACTGCTGGCTTGGATACCTTTTCTCCAATGACAAAGGGTGTGCTTCTAATCTCGCTAGTATCCTTTATTACAGCAACAGGAGCAGGTGCTATCAACTCTTTTGGTGCAGAGGTAAATACTATGTTTACTGAGCAAGCTGGTCTGACAGCAGCAACTTCCCATCGTCTTATGGCCATAGCGGCATCTACATCTATTTCGGCTCATTCGCCAGGTGTAAATAATGCCATGGAATTAGCAAAATTAGAATATCGCAAAGGGATTGTAGTCTACCTTAGGACAGGGCTTCTGGGTGGTGTTATCTCTATTATCGTCGCAATGATACTTATCAAATTAGGAATATTTGTCTGATGTTAAATAACAATTGAAAAAAGATTGGCATGTGATTGTAAAGGTCTGTCTATATTTCTACATTCGACAGGATAAAAAATGTATTGAAAGGAGTACATATAATGAGTTTGAAAAAACCTTTAGAGGGTATAAAAGTCGTTGAATTAGGAACGTTTATAGCCGTTCCTACGGCAACCAGATGGCTGGCTGACTGGGGTGCAGAAGTTATCAAAATTGAGGGTTTGCAAGGAGATGATTGGCGTCACACAGGTCCAGGTTTCCGAACACCAAAAGCTGATGATGAAAACCCACTTTTTACCGTTCAAAACGCAAACAAAAAACTCTTGGCTTTGAATTTGAAAACCAAGGAAGGTCTGAAAATTCTATTTGATTTGATTAAAGAAGCAGATGTTTTCATTACGAATGTTCGTTTGAAATCTCTTGAGAAAATGAACATTTCTTATGAAACAGTAAAAGCAGTCAATGAAAAGATTATTTATGCTCATTTCACAGGATATGGTTATGAAGGGCCAGCAGCAAGCAGACCAGGTTTTGATATGGCAGCCTTCTGGGCAAGAACGGGTGCAATGGTTGACTGGGGCTCAAAAGGCGACTTTCCTATTAAGCCTTTAGGTGGCTTTGGAGATTCAACGGTCGCATCTGTTATCGCCCTGGGAATCATGGGTGCTTTGTATGGAAGAACTGTTAGTGGCAAAGGAACATTCTTAACATCTTCCTTGTACGGTACAGGTATTTGGTACAATGCTACAGGTGTTGTGGCCACACAAGAGCGGTATGGCGCAGAGTATCCAAAACATAAAATGGCCCCAGGTTCCCCTACGAATCATATCTATCAATCTTCAGACGATCAGTGGGTTATCATTACCCTCGGTAATTATGAACGTCAGGCCCCTGGCTTCTACCGTTTGCTAGGATTAGATGAGTACGCAGAGCATCCAGATACAGAGACGATTGCCATCTTGCAAGCTCATCCGGATACCCTGAAGGAATTGATGGAAAAACTTTATCAAGTCTTTAGAACCAAGACAATGGCTGAATGGACTGCTTTATTTGATGAGGCAGATATTGTTTACGAAGTATTGAAACACAATGCAGATGTTTCTAAAGATGAACAAGCCTGGGCTAATAATTATCTTCGTGAAGTTACCTTTGAATCGGGAAATACAGCTGTTATGCCTAATCTTCCAGTATCATTCTCAGAATATGATACCTTTGATTCTTATCAACCGACTGGTCGGATTGGTCGTGATTCAGAAGAAATACTGAAAGCTTTGGGATATTCTGACGAAGAATTCAAAGCCTTTATTGATTCAAATGTAACACTTTAGGAGGGTAAGAACTATGTCTAAACCACAATTAGAATATTTACTATTGGAAGAAAAAGGCAATACAGCTATTGTGACTATCAATCGTCCAGAGGCTATGAATGCCTTGTCTACAGAAGTTTGGAGAGAGCTAAAAGCAACTGTAGATTATCTCAATAATCAAGAAGACATTCGTGCTGTCATCTTGACAGGGGCAGGGGATAAGGCCTTTGCAGCAGGTGCAGATGTAAAAAATCTCTTGGTTAAAAAAGGGAAGGAAAATCTTTCATCCTTTGCTCGCGACTTCTTATTGGGAATGCAAAATTCACGCCTAGTCTTCATTGCAGCCATCAATGGCTATGCCTTTGGTGGAGGTTTAGAATTGTCAATGTTCTGTGATATCCGCATTGCTTCTACAACTGCCTTGCTCGGTTTGCCAGAAACTAACTTGGGACTTTTACCAGGTGCTGGTGGTACACAAAAATTGGTGCGCTTGACCAATGAATCGATTGCAAAACAGGTTATTTTGGGAGGGCGAATTCTTTCAGCCGAAGAAGGTGTGGCAAGTGGATTGATTATGCAAGTAGCTGATCCTGCAGAATTATTGACTGTAGCTGAAAAAGTAGCAAAACGGGTAACGGCTAAGGGACCAATTGCGGTTATGCTGGCTAAACGTGTCATCAACTCCGCAAATGATGTGGATATTCATTCAGGCTTGTTATTTGAAAATTTAGCTTTCTCTGTCCTACTTGATACCAATGATAAGGTTGAAGGTATCAATGCCTTTCTTGAAAAACGTAAAGCAGAATTTAAATCAGAATAAAAAGGAGTAATCACTATGGCAACTAAAGAAGAACGGTTAAAAAAACTATTTCCAGAAGATGTATTGCGCATCTCAGAAGATTTGAGTGAAGGTGAACTGACAATTTTGGAAAACCTTTATGAACTCTTGGAGTCTAAATACCGTAAGGATTTGAATACCCATTGGTCGAATTGTACAGTACCAGAAGGATTTTTCGAAGATATGGGAACACTGGAATACAAATATAGTCCACTATTGTATGAAGGCCGCGAGGGTGCAGATACTCCAAGTCTCATCTTCCAATTCTTCTTCGCCTATACGATGGCCCGTTTCGACCCATCCCTTGCAACGCTAAACGGTGTTCACTCAGGGCTTGGTTTCTACTCATTCCTTTACGGTGGAGACGATGCCCAAAAAGAAAAATATATTAAGAAATTGGCCAACCATGAACTGAGAACCTGTTTTGCCCTCACAGAGCCTGACCATGGTTCTGATGTTGCTTGGGGATTGCAAACAACTGCTCGTCGCGAGGGAGACAAGTGGATTATCAATGGTGCTAAACGCTGGATTGGTGGTGCTAATGTGGCTGATGTCATTCCAGTCTATGCGCGTGATATTGAGACTGGTAAGCCAAAAGCCTTTATTGTTCGCAGAGACCAACCAGGTGTAGAAGTTTCTGTCATCCAAAATAAAATTGCCTTGCGCATTGTACCAAACTGCGATATTACTTTGACAGATGTTGTGGTGGAAGAGAGTGAACGTCTACAAAAAATCAATTCATTCAAAGATATCGCTCGTATTCTTTATACGACTAGAGCTGGAGTATCCTTCATGGCGACGGGTGCAATTGCGGGTGCCCTAGAAGCTACCTTGAAATATGTCAATGGTCGCGCGCAATTTGGCAAGAAGTTGTCTCAATTTCAATTGACTCAACAAAAGCTAGCTAAGATGAAATCCAACCTTACGACAGCAATGGCACTTTGTGCATCGATTGTTCGCCTGCAAGAAAAAGGTGATTACAATGAAGTGGCAACCTCTATCGGTAAATTGAATAATGCTGAAATGTTGCGCGAAGCTGTTGCACTTGGTCGTTCAGCTTGCGGTGGTAATGGTATTGTAGCTGATTACGATATTGCCCGCTTCTTTGCAGACGCTGAAGCAATCTATACTTACGAAGGTACGCATGAAATGAACTCTTTGATTGTCGGACGTTCACTGACAGGCGAAGCTGCCTTCAACTAATCCTATCAACTAGATACCAATTATATTTCTCCTTCATTTACAAAGTCTAGTTATTGGTCTACCTCTTCATCACTAACTACCATTTTTCTAAATCAATAACTAGTCGGAGGTTGGTTCTGCCAGCCTCCTGTTTATATAATATTAGGTTAGAAAGGTTAAAATATGTATAAAACTATAGAATTAGACATTCATGATTCTATTGCGACAATCTCGCTGAATCGGCCGGAATTCGGTAATTCATTTGATAAAACAATGTTTGAAGAGACAATCCAAACATTTCATAATTTAGCAGACGATGAAAGAGTGAAAATCATCATCTTACGCGCAAATGGAAAAATTTTTTCCGGTGGAGGTGACATAAACAAATTTAATAAGCTACTTGAGACTCGGGAGCCGTTTGACTTGAATCACACTCTGAATCCTGGTCGACTAGTTATGGCAATCCGTAATAATCCTAAGCCTGTTATTGCTGTCGTACAAGGTTCAGCGGCTGGAGCAGGATTTGGGCTAGCGATGGCTTGTGACTACCGTATCATTGGAAAGAAAACCAAGTTAGTTCCAGCCTTTAATGGTATCGGTTTACCCGGAGATAATGGGCTATTTTATCTCTTGGGCAAACAAATAGGACCATCAAAACTATTTCAATATTTTACAACGAATCAGATTATCCGTGCAGAAGAAGCTATGGATTTAGGAATTATCACTAAATCTGTAGATGATGAGCATTTGGATAAAGAAGCACTAGATTTTGCTAACTTCCTATTGAATACGCCTCTTAAAGTCCTTTCAATTCAAAAAGATTGGCTCAATCGATTCTTCTATCCTGATTTGGAAGCTGCTCTCGAATTAGAAGCTATGCAGACCCATTTGTCTTCTAAGGAACAGGCCCTGTTTGAAGCAGTAGGAGCCTTTTTACGCAAGGAAAAACCAGATTTTACAAGAGTCAATTAAACAAGAAAAAGAGTTTGGAACTGTTTTCCAAACTCTTTACTTTTATATCATAATTTCTTCCAGTAGACCTTAAAGAGGTAATACTGCAAGCTAGCAGCTAAGACCAGAACGAGTGTGAATATCCCTGAGCTAACATAGATTGGACCGATAGTGTTCGTCAGGATTGTTGCAATCACAAAGAGAATGGTTCCCAGAATCATGGTTGCAAAAATTGAGCCTGCAATCAACCACTGGCCAGCGCCGCGACCGAAGAGCTGATTAGAATTTTGCCAGTTAAGCATGAGGAGTCGCTGATCCCGCCAATAGAAAATCTGTCCAACTAAAATTGCTGTTACTAGGTTACCAATTGTAAAGGCGAGGGCCAAAATTGGGTTTACCTTGAGCAATGCGATTGCCAGGACTAAATAGAGCAAGGCTGGTGGCAGAAATTGGACTGCCGAGATAACCCAGAATTTCTGAATAGTAAACTGCTTAAAGTTGATAGGTAGTGTCTTGATAAAGTGATAATTTTCCTTTTCCAGCGACATGGCCACACCAATAAAGGTTGTAGCCCCTGCAAACATACTGCCCAGAATAGCTCCAGCCAGCAGAAAAATACCGAAATAATCTACTCCGAATTGACTAAAGGAATCACCATCCATAAATTGTGAGAAACTTGGAAAGAGGGCCACACCCATGATAATTGGCTGCAGGAAGGATTGAACCAGGAGATTGCTGTCGTTAAGTGTAGCCAGGTGGTGTTTAACCAGGGCCTGCTTGAGATTGCTAGGAAGTTTGCCAGATTTTTTCCTGCTCTTCTTGCTGGAAATGGTATCAATGACCAGCATTTGATTGAAATAATTAGGAATAACTGTCTTGGTCGCATAGTAAATCAGACCTAACATGACCAAGATTGGAAGAGCAAAATGTAGGAGCGTATCCAGCGACAAGGTCTTGCTGACTAGATAGTGGAAACCAACAAAAACAGGAATGGTCGGAAATTCCACAAAGCCATCTGTATCAAACGACCGTACTTGTTGGCTTTGGATGTACATCATGGCCCCAACAGAAATCAGGGACGCTCCAGTTGTCAAGATGGTTGAAATCAAGGTCTTACGAGGACTTTTTGTCAGAATAGTTCCGATAAAATGTACCATGATTAGGTTGATCACATTGACCAGGAGCCAGAGGATGGAAAAGGAAAGCAGGGCAAGTGGCAGCAGGGTCAGTCCTCCGATTTGATAATAGGTCACACCCAGTAGAGTCAGGTTGGGCATGAGGAAGGGCAGAACCATTCCTTGAGCCGACAGAACCTTGGCTACAAAAACCTCACTGGCTTTGACAGGTAGGGCCAGATAGAGTTTGGTGTCCTTGCTGTCATAGAAGACGGAGAAAAATCCTGTAAATCCATAAAGGATAGCCATGACCGTAAAGATTCCCAGCTGCATGGAGAAGAAACCAACCGAGCGACTATAGTCAATTCCAAGGAAAAAGACAGTGTAGAGGACGGCAAAGCCCACTACCATAAATCCCTGTTGCCAGAGGATACTCTTGTAGGCTGAAAAGGAGGCATCCTTGCGCTTGCTTTGCTTTTTCTTGACCTGGGCCAGCAATTGCGGATTGGAGTTGAGGATATTGATTTTCACCAATTCCCAGATGACAGACTTGTTCATGCCTCCTCACCTACCTTTTCCTGCTGGCGGCCAGCCAATTCCAGGTAGATAGTTTCCAGGTCCTTATCAGGATACTGGGATTTTAATTCTTCCAGGCTACCTACGAAAATCAGACGACCCTTTCTCAGAATGCCAATGCGGTCACACAGTTGCTCAGCAACGGACAAAACGTGCGTTGAAAAGAGAACCGTATTGCCACCTCTGGCATGTTCCTTCATCATCTGCTTGAGGTCAAAGGAGGCTTGCGGATCCAGTCCAGTCAAGGGCTCATCCAAAATCCAAATATCTGGATTGGGTATCAGAGCGCCGATAATAATGGTTTTCTGCCGCATACCGTGGGAGAAACTATCGATAGGTTCATGCTGGCGGGCGGTCATGTCGAAAAGAGTTGACAGGGTCCCGATACGCTGGTCTACGTCCTCCTTCGGCACATCATAGACCTTGCCGAGGAAGTGCCAGTATTCAAATGCTGTCAGATTGAGGAAGATATCTGGCGAGTCTGGAACGTAGGCAATCCGCTTTTTAATCTCATCCCGATGCTCAGCCAGAGTGAGATTGTCCACCAAAATATGACCTTCCGTCGCCTCAATAATGGAGGTCAGCAGGCTAATGGTCGTGGTTTTTCCGGCACCGTTGTGGCCAATCAGCCCAAAAATCTCACCCGATTCAATGGTCAAATTCAAGTCATCCAAGGCAAGATTGTCACCGTAAGCCTTAGTAATGTGGTCGAATGTAATCATAAGTTCCTCCTTAATCGTTCAAATGATATATAGACTTATTATACTACTGTCTTAGGACAAAAACAAGGGTTTCTAGAGGGAAAATGTAAAAAAATCACATTTTTTCTTTATGAAATTTTTGATCAAAACTGCTATACTAGACCTATGAACGATACCATTAAACACAAGTTGGAGCTGCTGCCGGATAGTCCGGGTTGCTATCTCCATAAAAACAGATACGGAAAGATTATCTATGTGGGCAAGGCCAAAAATCTACGCAATCGGGTTCGGTCTTATTTTCGTGGTGCCCATGATACCAAGACAGAGGCTCTCGTAGCGGAAATTGCCGACTTCGAGTTCATCGTGACCGATTCCAATATTGAGGCGCTCCTGCTGGAAATCAATCTGATACAAGAAAACAAGCCTCGCTATAACATCATGCTCAAGGATGATAAGTCTTATCCATTTATCAAGATTACCAAGGAACGTCATCCACGGCTGATGATTACACGGCAGATAAAAAAGGATGGCGGTCAATATTTTGGTCCCTATCCTGATGTCGGAGCTGCCAATCAGACCCTCAAGTTGTTGGATCGACTCTATCCATTTCGCAAGTGTAAATTACCTGAAAATCAGTTCTGTCTCTATTATCATTTGGGGCAATGTTTGGCTCATGGGGAAAAACTGCCCAGCCTGTCTGACTATGATAAAATGGCAAAAGAAGTTGCCCAGTTCTTGACAGGGCATGATGATAAGATTGTCACTGATTTGCAGGAAAAGATGAAGGTGGCGGCTGGCAATCTGGAATTCGAGCGTGCTGCGGAATACCGTGATCTCCTCCAATCCATTGCCACCTTGCGGACCAAGCAACGGGTCATGGCCCATGACCTGCAAAACCGTGATGTCTTTGGCTACTATGTAGACAAGGGCTGGATGTGTGTACAGGTTTTCTTTGTTCGGCAGGGAAAACTGATTGAGCGGAATGTCAATCTCTTTCCTTACTATAATGATTCGGACGAAGATTTTTTGACCTACATCGGTCAGTTTTACAGGGACCAGCAACATTTAATACCGTCTGAGGTTTTGATACCGCAGGACATCGACCAAGAAGCAGTCGAAGCTTTGGTCGCCACAAAGGTCATCAAGCCCCAGCGTGGTGAGAAGAAGCAGCTGGTGAATTTGGCGACGAAAAATGCGCGTGTCAGTCTGGAGCAGAAGTTTAATCTTTTGGAGAAAAATCTGGAGAAGACCTACGGTGCAGTGGAGAATATCGGTCAGCTTTTGGGGCTTCCGACGCCTGTGCGGATTGAGGCTTTCGATAACTCCAACATTATGGGGACCAGTCCTGTGTCGGCTATGGTGGTCTTTGAAAATGGGGTTCCCAATAAAAAAGAATACCGCAAGTATAAGATTAAGACGGTGGAGGGACCAGACGATTATGCCTCCATGCGAGAAGTTTTGCAGCGGCGGTACAGTCGGGTCTTGCGAGACGGTTTGACACCGCCTGATTTGATTATCATTGACGGTGGTCAGGGGCAGGTCAATGTCGCCAAGCAGGTCATCGAGCAGGAGTTGGGCATGTCCATTCCCATTGCAGGTTTGCAGAAGAATGACAAGCACCAGACCCACGAATTGCTGTTTGGAAATCCGCTTGAAGTGGTTGAACTGCCTCGTAACTCGCAAGAATTTTTCCTCTTGCAACGCATTCAGGATGAGGTTCACCGCTTTGCCATTGAGTTTCATCGTCAGGTTCGTTCGAAAAATTCTTTCTCATCAAAATTGGATGGTATTGAGGGCTTAGGGCCAAAGCGCAAGCAGGCTCTGATGAAACATTTCAAATCCATTGGCAATATCCAAGCAGCAAACTTACAAGAAATCGCCGAAGCAGGTGTGCCTTATAAGGTAGCAGAGAAGGTCAAGGAGAAGTTGAACAATGAAAATTGAACGCTCTGCCATTTTATGGTAAAATAAAGGATAATGACTGTAGAAGGAGAAAGCAATGGCTTTTGGAGAAGAAAAACACAAGAAAACTTTATTTGAACGCTTTACATTATTGATTGTTATTATTATGGTGATTGCCACGATCGCTGGTTTAATTTTCCCTGCAATCAATGCACTAATGAACTAAAAGGCGCTTTTTAGCGTCTTTTTCAGAGAAAGATTAGGTAGATTATGAGTATGTTTTTAGATACTGCCAAGATTAAGGTCAAGGCAGGTAAGGGTGGCGACGGGATGGTTGCCTTCCGTCGTGAAAAATACGTTCCCAACGGCGGTCCGTGGGGTGGTGACGGTGGTCATGGCGGTCACGTTATTTTCAAGGTAGACGAAGGCTTGCGTACCCTCATGGATTTTCGTTACAACCGCATTTTCAAGGCGGATGCCGGTGAAAAAGGTATGACCAAGGGCATGCACGGTCGTGGTGCGGAAGATTTGATTGTGCGCGTGCCGCAGGGAACAACCGTTCGTGATGCGGAGACTGGCAAGGTTATCACCGACTTGGTGGAGCACGGTCAGGAGTTCGTCATTGCCCACGGTGGTCGTGGTGGCCGTGGAAATATCCGCTTTGCCACGCCGAAAAATCCTGCGCCTGAAATTGCTGAGAATGGTGAACCAGGTGAGGAACGCAATCTGGAATTAGAACTAAAAGTTCTGGCGGACGTTGGTCTGGTTGGTTTCCCATCTGTTGGGAAATCCACTCTCCTCAGCGTTATTACAGCTGCCAAGCCAAAAATTGGTGCCTACCATTTTACAACCATTGTACCGAATTTGGGAATGGTGCGAACTAAATCAGGCGAATCCTTTGCGGTTGCCGATCTGCCAGGCTTGATTGAGGGAGCTAGTCAAGGTGTTGGTCTAGGTACCCAATTCCTCCGTCATATTGAACGGACGCGTGTTATCTTGCACGTTTTGGACATGTCAGCCAGCGAAGGCCGTGATCCCTATGAGGACTATGTGGCCATTAACAATGAATTGGAAACCTACAATCTTCGTCTCATGGAACGCCCGCAGATTATTGTTGCCAATAAGATGGACATGCCAGATGCGGAAGAGAATTTGAAAGAATTCAAGAAGAAGCTGGTAGCCAACTATGACGAGTTTGACGAACTGCCACAGATTTTCCCGATTTCCGGTATTGCTCATCAAGGATTGGAAAACTTGCTGGAGGCGACAGCAGAATTGCTTGAGAAAACGCCAGAATTCTTGCTGTATGAAGATTCTGATTTCCAAGAGGAAGAAGCTTACTATGGTTTCAATCCAGATGAGCCTGAATTTGACATCAGCCGTGCGGATGATGCCAGCTGGATCTTGTCTGGCGACAAGCTAGAAAAACTCTTTACCATGACCAATTTTGACCGCGACGAATCTGTCATGAAATTCGCCCGTCAGTTGCGTGGAATGGGTGTTGATGAAGCCCTCCGTGCGCGCGGTGCCAAGGACGGTGACACTGTCCGCATCGGTAAATTTGAATTTGAATTTGTTGATTAACGTAGCAGTTTGGCTGCAAGTTAACTTGCTAGTCAAACTACGCCAAGTCCTATGGGATCTTGGCTAGCTACCTTACTAACTACACCCAAATGGTAGTATCGCCCATTTGGGTTCCGTGTCGTAACCTGTTTAGTGAACTTTTTCAGCTGGTCTCCCAGAAACTGGAAGGCGACCATAAGACTGAGTGTCCCGCTATTATTCAACAATCATCAACCTGAGCTTGTGTTTCAGGACTACATTTTATTCCTCAAGGAGGTATGCAATGGGTGATAAACCAATATCCTTCAAGGATAAGGATGGAAATTTCGTTTCGGCAGCCGATGTTTGGAATGCTGAAAAATTAGAAGAGCTTTTCAATAAACTCAATCCCAATCGTAAACTTCGTTTGGAACGCGAGCGATTGGCCAAGGAAACTACGGAATCATAAAATATTACCTGCCAATATCTGTTGGCAGGTTGTTTCTTACTTCTATTTTTGTAAATTTTCTTGAAAATACTCCAACATATAAAGAAAACTTATAGGATATTTTCACAGTTTCGTTTTACATTTTCTATGTCGTGTGATACTATTGGTTCATTCCAATGGAAAGTTAAGGTATAAATAATGACATCAACATTCAATCAAATCTTTGAAACTAATCGTTCAGAATTTATCCGACGTCTATTTGACACAAATATGACAAATGAAGAAGTTGCGCCTCTTTTGTCTCTGACTGAGGAAGAAGTTGCTGTTTTGCGTTTGCAAACTGCATAAGAAATATTAAAATCATACCTTACATAGCTTTTATCAAATTTATTGGAAAAAGATGATATTATGATGAAAAATTATGCAGTTTTCTATTGACAAAAGTCTTGAAAACAGGTATGATAGTTACAAAATAAACAGTGAAAGGAAACAAGCTATGCTGAAAAAGGGTCGCATGACTATGCTTGTTCATACTTATTTCTACGGCTATTTTAGATAGTGTTTGTAGACATGGTAGACATGGATGCAAACACAAAATCGTAAGGTTTGTATCTATGTGGCTGTAGTTGTTTTGACCTGTGCCCATAGATGATACATCTAAACGGCACGCAGCATTCATCTTGTTTTCAAAATGCAGTTGAATAGTGGGGACCGTTTAGAGTGATTCTAGACGGTCTTTTTCTGGTTTGATTGCTTCATTGTATAATTATTAAAAGGAGATAAATCATGAGATTTAAAAAGTTGATTCTTAGTTCAGTGGCAGTTTTATCTGCTGTGACTCTTGCTGCTTGTAGCGCAAATGGTTCAGATGACCAGACGACAAAAGTTGGCATTATTCAATACGCAGAGCATGAGGCTTTGACCGGTGCACGTAAGGGCTTTGTGGAGGCACTTGCTGCAGCGGGTTATAAGGAAGGTGAAAACCTGACCATTGACCTGCAAAATTCGCAAGGTGACCAAGCTAACTTGCAGACCATGGTCGAGCAATTGGCTGGGAAGAATGATCTCAACTTTGCTATTGCAACACCAGCAGCTCAGGCTATGTTGAATGCTGACAGTGAGACTCCGAGCGTCTTTACAGCTGTTACAGATCCTGTTGAGGCAGGTTTGGTTGAGTCGCTTGATGCACCCGGTGGAAGTATGACGGGTTCGATTGACGCGACGGATGTAGAAGGGCAGATTGATATGTTGCTAAAAGTCGTACCGTCAGCGAAAACAGTTGGTATTTTTTACAATTCAAGCGAAGTGAATTCAGAAGTACAGGCTGAGCAAGCTAAGAAAGCTTTGGAGGCCAAGGGAGTTAAGGTTGAAGTCGCAACTGTTACGACAACAAATGATGTGCAACAGGCTATTACTTCATTAGCTGGTAAGGTCGATGCCATTTACCTGCCGACGGATAATACCGTAGCGTCAACTGCGTCAACTATTGGTGAGGTGCTCAAGGAGGCAAAAGTTCCGTCTATCGGAAGTGATGCTGCTTACTTGGAAGGGGTTCTCTTCACTTACGGTGTGGATTACCATGCAATCGGTGTTCAGGCAGGTGAATTGGCTGCCAAAATCTTGGATGGAGAAAAACCGGCTGATTTGCCTGTTCAAAAACCACAAACTGCAGCTATTGCTATCAACGAAGAAATGGCTGTAGCAGTAGGGATTGACCCAGAAACCATTAAAGCATTAGAAAAGTAAAAACGTGTAAGGTAGGGAAGAGAGAATGAAATTAGTAAAAAAATTGACAAGTGTAACCTTGGTGGGTGCAGGCTTGTTGGCTTTGGCAGCTTGTTCATCTGGCTCGGAGGAAAAATCGACAGAAGGTGCCGTTAAGGTTGGTGTCCTTCAGTACATGGAACATGAATCTTTGACGGCGGCACGCGAAGGATTTGTGGCAGAACTGGCTGATAATGGCTACAAAGAGGGTGACAAATTGGTCTTGGATTACCAAAATGCTCAGGGTGATCAGGCCAACTTGCAAACTATTTCAGAGCAATTGATTGACGGTAATGACCTTGTCTTGGCCATTGCAACACCGGCAGCGCAAAGTTTGGCAACGGTATCGACTGAAACACCGATTTTATTTACCGCGGTAACGGACCCGATTTCAGCAGACTTGGTGGAAAGCCTTGAAAAGCCGGGTGGCTTGTTGACAGGTACTTCTGATCAGGCTCCAATTGATAAGCAGGTTGAATTGTTGGGCCAAGCAGTTCCCGATGCTAAAACAGTCGGTATTCTGTACACGACGAGCGAACGCAATTCGGAAGTCCAAGTAGAACAAGCAGAGAAATTGCTCAAGGAGGCTGGCTACAAGGTTGTACTGAAAGGAATTACCAGCTCTAACGAAGTACAAGATGCGACAACGAGCTTGATGAAGGATGTGGATGCTGTATTTGTGCCAACGGACAATACTGTTGCTGCGACCATGTCTATGATTGGTGAATTGTCAGCTGAGCATCAGGTGCCAGTTATCGGTGGTTCAACAGACATGGTTGACCAAGGTGGTCTTTTGACATATGGTACCAACTATGAGGCGCTTGGACGTCAGACAGCCAAGATGGCCATTAAGATTATCGAAGGCGAGAAAGTATCTGAGGTTCCTATAGAATATCCAGAAGCGGTCAATCTTCATGTCAATGAAGAAATGGCGCAAAAACTGGGAATTGACACCTCAAAACTATCCGTTTCTGAGTAAAAAATGGGAGTATGACAGGACCTAGCATCGCTAGTCCATTGTCATTCCCCCGCACAGTTGATTAGGGCAGGTTCGGAGCGCAAATCGCAAGTTGTTATGGCTTGCTAAGCAATCCTTATTTCCAACCTTTCATAGTTCCCCAAACTGTGAAAGCCAATCAACCACTGCGCTGAGATGTTGTATGAATAGAAGTGGGTGCTCAGCGCTTATTTAACATGAAACTTTTAAGGAGAAAATTGTGGATATAATTTTATCAAGTATATCGCAAGGGCTACTGTGGTCCATTATGGCGATAGGTGTTTACTTGACGTTTAGAATTTTAGATATTGCTGATTTGACAGCAGAAGGTGCCTATCCTCTGGGTGCTGCAGTTTGTGCGACAGGGATTGTCAATGGGCTAAATCCTCTTGTATCGACCTTCCTTGCCTTGTTTGCAGGTATGATTGCAGGATTGGTTTCTGGGCTCTTGCATACTAAAATGAAAATTCCAGCCCTGTTGACAGGTATCGTGACCTTGACAGGTTTGTATTCGATTAACCTGAAAATCCTCGGCAAAGCCAACGTTGCTCTCTTGAAACAAGTGACCTTGGTGACGCAATTGCAGGACTTAGGCTTGTCTAAGATAAATGCGGTTCTCTTGATTGGTGCGGTCTTTGTTGTGGCAGTCATTCTGCTGTTGACGCTCTTGTTCAACACGCAAATTGGGCTGGCCATTCGTTCGACAGGGGACAATATTCCCATGAGTGAGGCCAACGGTATCAATGTGGACAAGATGAAGATTTACGGCTACATGCTGTCCAATGGTCTGATAGCTCTCTGTGGTGCACTTTTGACCCAAAACAATGGCTATGCGGATTTGAACTCTGGAACAGGAACCATTGTTATCGGATTGGCATCGGTGATTATCGCAGAAGTTGTTTTGCGGAACTTGCGTTTGGGATGGCGTCTGGCATCTGTGGCTCTGGGTTCGGTTATCTATCGCTTGATTATCCTTGCGATTTTGGAAATTCCGGGCATGGATGCGGACCTTGTCAAACTCTTCTCAGCGATTTTGTTGGCAGTTGTCCTGTATGTGCCTGAATTGCAGAAGAAGCTCAATATTCGCCGTCCAAAATTAAACGGAACTGCATAGGAGGTTCAGATGAGTACAATTTTATCAATACAAAATATTCATAAGACCTTCGAGGCGGGTACAGTCAATGAGAACCATGTTCTGCGTGGTCTGTCGCTTGATGTTCAAGAAGGTGATTTTATTTCCATCATCGGTGGTAATGGAGCAGGGAAGTCAACGTTCATGAATTCACTTGCTGGTGCTTTGACGGTGGATTCTGGCGACATTTTGCTGGAAGGCAAGTCCATTAAGCATGTGCCAGCAGCTAAGCGTTCAAAAGACATTAGTCGTGTTTTCCAAGATCCGAAAATGGGAACTGCTTCTCGTTTGACCATTGAGGAAAATATGGCCATTGCCTACCGTCGTGGATTGTCTCGTGGCCTGGGTTGGGGTGTCAAAGAAAGTGAACGCGCTATCTTTAAAGAAGCTCTCAAAGAACTTGGTCTTGGACTTGAAAACCGGATGAAGGTCGACACGCAATTCCTATCGGGTGGTCAACGTCAAGCCTTGACACTCATGATGGCATCGCTGGTTAAGCCCAAAGTCCTACTTTTGGATGAGCATACGGCGGCCCTCGATCCTAAGACCAGTGATATGGTGATGGACTTGACCAAGAAAATTGTTGAAGGTCAAAAATTGACAGCCCTCATGATTACCCACAATATGGAGAATGCCATCCAGTACGGAAATCGTCTGGTCATGCTCCATCGTGGACAGATTGTTGTCGATGTCCAAGGTGAGGAGAAGAAGAACCTGACCGTGCAGCACCTCATGGATCTCTTCTATAAAAACAGCGGTGAAAAGATTGCTGACGATGAAATGATTTTGTAAAGACAGAAAATGAGGCTGGGCATAAAGTCCAACCTCATTTTTTTTGATTAGCAAAAACATATTGACGCAGTGGTTGATTGGCTTTCACAGTTCTCCAAACTGTGAAAGGTTGGAAATAAGGGTTGCGTAGCAAACCTCATTTCATTCGAGTTTGACGCTCCGAACCAGGCCTAATCAACTGTTCGTCTTCCCGCTCCCATTTTTTAGTTTCTCAGAAATTCTTTCATTTCTTCAATGGGGATTTGGTGAATGGCTGCCTGGCCTAATGTTGGGACAATGACCAGCTTGATGGATTTGCCGCGGGCTTTCTTGTCGCGAGTCAAGGCTGCGTAAAGTTCCTCGCTATTCCAAGGTTGATGGCTGGTCGGTAGTCCAAATTTTTGGCACATAGCCATAATTTGATCCGTAATGCCAGCAGGCATGAGGCCTTTTTCTTCAGCAACGCGTGATAGCTGGACCATTCCGATGGCAACAGCCTCGCCGTGCATGACTTGACCGTAACCAGCAGTAGCTTCGATAGCGTGACCAATGGTATGACCAAAGTTCAGATAGAGGCGGACGCCATTGTCCAATTCATCCTCGACAACGACCTTGCGCTTAACGTTACAAGAACGGTAGATGATGGTTTCAGCCTTGGCCAAAATACTCTCGGTAGAACCATCCATGTCTGACAAGAGGTCCCAGAGTTCGACATCATCAATCAAACCGTATTTGACAACCTCGCCCATGCCCTCAATCAATTCACGTTTGCCCAAGGTTTCTAGGGTGTTGGGGTCAATGAGAACGCCATCAGGTTGGCAGAAGGTACCGACCATGTTTTTGGCAAAGGGAGTGTTGACACCCGTTTTGCCCCCGATAGACGAATCAACCTGAGCGGTCAGGCTAGTTGGGACTTGGAGGAAATGAATGCCCCGCATATAGGTTGAGGCCACAAAGCCAGCCAAATCACCTACGACACCGCCACCAAGGGCTAAGATGCCGTCACTTCGGGTCATGCCTTCTTGAACAAGAAACTCATAGGCTTGGTTGACCGTGTCCAGATTTTTGGATGCTTCACCTTCTGGAAAGGCAAATGTGATGGTTTCAAAACCAGCTTTTTCAAGACTAGCTCTGGCCGTTTCCAGATAGAGTGAGGCAACATGGTCATCCGTAATAATCGCAATTTTTTGTGGCTTCCAGAGTGAGCTTGCCCAAGCACCGACCTGCGCTAAGCTTCCTTTTTCGATGAGAATATCGTAGGGATTTTGGGGAAGATTGACAGTTAGTTTCATGCTGTGTCCTCTCTAGTTGATGTCATATTTTTCGACTAATTGTTTCCAAATCAAGTCCGTCGGCATTTCTTTGCCTGTCCAAGACTCAAAAGCCTCAGCAGCTTGAAAGAGTAACATACCTAGACCATTGATGCTTGGAATGCCTTGTTCCTTGGCGAGTTTGAGTAAGGGCGTCTCAAAAGGTTGGTAAATCACATCTGCCACTAAACTGTTTTTTGGAAATGCAATGGTTTCCTGAATTGGCAGAGACTGACCATCCATGCCGACGCTGGTTCCGTTGACGAGCAAGTCAGACTTTGTAACATGCTCCTGAACCAAGTCCTGGTTGTCAATCGGCAATACCTGAATGGAGCAACAGGTTGCTTGGGCAATACGGTCAGCAGTAGTTTGTGTTCTGTCCAGACTTTGTTGGCGACAGAAAATGCTGATTTCCTTGGCACTGTCCAAAGCAGCTTGGGCAATAATAGCCGTAGAAGCACCGCCTCCGCCCAGAATGGTGAGACTTTTGTTTGCCACATGGAAATTCAGTTGTTTTTCCAAACTCTTAAAAAATCCGATGCCGTCTGTATTGTGCCCAATCAATTGGCCATGGCGGTGAATGACCGTATTGACCGCGCCGATTAAGCGAGCAGACTCTGTCAATTCGTCTAGGTAGGGAATAACCGCTTGCTTGTATGGCATGGACAGATTGATACCAAACATGTCGTAGCGCTTAATGTTTTCAAGTGTGACTGGCAGGTCCTGCTCAGCTATTTCCCAAGCGACGTAGACCCCATTGACCCCAGTTTCTTCAAAGGCAAGATTGTGAATGAAGGGAGAAATGGAGTGTTTAATGGGTTTGGCTACCACAGCAGCCAGACGCGTATAGCCGTCAATCGTCATGTGAGACCTCCCAAATGTATCAGTAGATTAGAGGGTTTCATGGATTTCACGAATCAGTGCTTCAGTTTTATCCCAACCAAGGCAAGGGTCGGTAATGGATTTACCAAAGGTTTCTGGGCTATCCTGACGACCGTCTTCTAAGTAGGATTCAATCATAAAGCCACGAACATACTTGCGAATATCGTCGTTCCAATCGCGGTTAATCAGGGTTTGGCGGACGATACGGATTTGTTCCAGATAATTTTTACCAGAATTGTCATGGTTGGTGTCGATGACGATAAAAGGATTCTTGAGACCAAAATTCTGGTATTGTTTGATAGTTTTTAAGAGAATATCGTAGTAGTAGTTGGGTTCGTTGATGCCTTGTTCTGTGCTAGCACCACGAAGAATAGCATGGGCCAGCGGATTGCCGTCTGTATCGACTTCCGCATCGCGGTAGATGAAATTCTGCTTGTTTTGCGCTGCGTAAATGGCGTTGAACATAACGGTCAGATTACCAGAAGTAGGATTTTTCATCCCGGTCGGCATGTCAATACCAGAGGCGACAAAGCGGTGCTCCTGATCTTCGACTGAACGTGCACCGATGGCATGGTAGGACACCAAGTCCTCAACCAAGGGGAAATTAGCCGAGTAAAGCATTTCATCCGCAGTGGTCAAGCCGGTTTCTGTGATGACACGGTAGTGCAAATTGCGCACGGCTGCAATACCGTTAATCAAATCAGGCAATTTTGAGGTATCTGGCTGGTGAACCAGTCCCTTGTAGCCTTCGCCATTGGTACGGGGCTTAGCCGTATAAACCCGCATGACCATGAAAATCTTATCTTTGACCTCGTCTTGCAATTTAGACAGACGGCGGGCATATTCCAAAACGGCCTCTTCGTTATCCGAAGAACATGGGCCGATGACCAATAAGAGGCGGTCATCCTCACCTCGGATGACTTTTTTAAGTTCCTCGTCACGTTTTTCTTTGGCAACTAGGAAGTCTCCTTCTAGTTTAGACAATTCTTTAACTTGTTCAATGTTGATGCGAGTGCTGCGCTGATGAATTCCCATAGCTTGTTTCCTATCTATTTATCTGTTGTAAATTTCTCGAATGAGTTCCTCAGTTTTGTCCCAACCAAGGCAAGGGTCGGTAATGGATTTTCCGTAGACTTCGGCGTTGTCCTGACGTCCATCTTCCAGATAGGACTCGATCATGAAACCACGGACATAGTCACGGATTTCCTGGTTCCAATCACGGTTAATCAGGGTTTGACGGACAATGCGGATTTGTTCCAAATAATTTTTACCAGAATTATCGTGGTTGGTATCAATGATAATAAATGGATTAGCCAAACCGAATTGTTTGTAGAGGTCAATGGTTTCCAAGAGATTATCGTAGTAGTAGTTTGGCAGGTATTTGCCACTTTCTGTAACTGCACCACGCAGGATAACGTGAGCCAGCGGATTTCCAGATGTTTCAACCTCTGTGTTGTTGAAGAGGAAGGACTGCTTTTTCTGAGCCGCGAAAATACCGTTAAACATGACCTTGAGGTTACCAGATGTAGGGTTTTTCAAGCCAGTTGGCACATCAATTCCAGACGCCACAAAACGGTGTTGCTGATTTTCAACCGAACGGGCACCAACGGCAATATAAGATACCAAATCATCAACAAGTGGCAAGTTTTCGGGATAAAGCATCTCGTCGGCCGTCGTCAAACCAGTCTCGGTAATGACACGGTAGTGGAGGTTACGGACTGCCTTGATACCGTTGATGAGACTAGGTGCTGCATCGGTCTTAGGCTGGTGCATGAGACCCTTGTAGCCGTCGCCGTTGGTACGGGGCTTAGCCGTGTAGACACGCATGACCATAAAGATTTTGTCCTTGACTTCTTCTTGAAGCTTGGCTAAACGATGAGCATAGTCTAAAACAGCCTCTTCATTGTCAGAAGAGCAAGGTCCGATGACCAAGAGCAGACGGTCGTCCTCGCCTTTTAAAATAGCCTCTAACTCACGGTCGCGCGCTCCTTTTTTGGCTAAGGTTTCTGGGGATAATTTTGAATGGTCTCTTACATCCTGAATATCAATTTTTTCGCTAATTGGTGTAAACACTAGATAATCTCCTTGATTGATAAAATTTCTTTTTATTATACCATGAAAGCAGCTATTATTAAAACCATATCTATGTTTTTCGAAAAATTTACAGTAAATTCTGAAAATTTTATCAAATATAGGTATTTTCAAAGATAAAATGGCATAAAAATCTGAAAATATTCTGCAAATGTGGTAGAATGAAAGGGAAACTATGTGAGGTATGGAAATGAAATTAAGAACAAATGCAAGAGCCTTAGAAGGTACGATACGCGTTCCGGGTGATAAATCCATCAGCCACCGTTCCATTATTTTTGGATCCTTGGCAAAAGGCGTAACTCGTGTTCATGATATTTTGCGTGGTGAGGATGTCCTCTCGACCATGCAGGTTTTTCGTGATTTAGGCGTGACGATTGAGGATAATGGGGATGTGGTCGAGGTTCACGGTGTTGGTTTTGATGGACTGCAAGCTCCTAAAAATGACCTAGATATGGGAAATTCAGGGACATCCATTCGTTTGATTTCGGGTGTCTTGGCTGGTCAAGAGTTTGAAGCGACCATGTTTGGCGATGATTCGCTGTCAAAACGTCCTATGGATCGTGTGACGGTGCCGCTCAGCCAAATGGGTGTAACCGTTTCTGGTCAGACAGACCGTGATTTGCCACCTTTGACCATCAAAGGTACCAAGTCCCTCAAGCCGATTTCCTATCAATTGCCAGTAGCATCTGCTCAGGTAAAATCTGCTCTCTTATTTGCAGCTTTGCAGGCAGAAGGTGAGTCTGTTATTATCGAAAAAGAAATCACTCGTAACCACACGGAGGACATGATTGTCCAATTTGGCGGTCATTTGTCTGTTGATGGCAAGGAAATTCGCATCACAGGTGGGCAGGAATTTACAGCGCAAGAAATTGTTGTCCCTGGTGATATTTCCAGTGCGGCCTTCTGGTTGGTGGCTGGACTGGTTGTGCCTGGTTCAAAAATTACCCTTGAAAACGTCGGCATCAATGAAACGCGGACGGGAATTCTGGACGTCATCAAGGCTATGGGGGGCAAGATAACCTTGTCCAATGTGGATGAGATTGCCAAATCAGCGAACATTACGGTCGAGTACTCTAGCTTGCAGGCAACAGATATTGCTGGAGACCTCATTCCGCGCTTGATCGACGAATTACCGATTATTGCTCTCTTGGCGACGCAAGCCAATGGCACAACCATTATTCGCGATGCTGAGGAGTTGAAGGTTAAAGAAACGGACCGTATTCAAGTGGTGGCAGATGCCTTGAATAGCATGGGGGCTAAGATTGAGCCGACTGCTGACGGTATGATTATCGAGGGCCCAACGCCTTTGCACGGTGCGACGGTTAATACCTTTGGCGACCACCGTATTGGTATGATGACAGCTATCGCAGCCCTCTTGGCTCAAGACGGCGATGTTGTCCTTGAGCGCGCTGAGGCCATCAATACCAGCTATCCAGCCTTCTTTGACCATCTTGAAAGTCTAGTAAAATAAGCTTAGTAAGGAGGAGAGAGAATGCCAATCGTATTACTTGGTTTTATGGGAGTTGGAAAGACCACGACTGCTAAACTCTTGGATATGCCGCTCTTTGACATGGACCAGATTATTGAGGGACGAATTGGCATGTCCATTGCGGATTTCTTCCAATCAGAGGGTGAAGATGTCTTTCGCCAGTTGGAAACGCAAGTCTTGGAAGAGTTGATGAACTTGCCAAATGATTACTTGGTTTCAACGGGCGGTGGTGTGGTCAAATCTGACAAAAATAGGGAGATTTTGCTCAAAAATAAGCCAAACAATGTTCTCTTGACAGCCTCCTTTCCAGTAGCTTATGAGCGGATTAGTCGGGATCATCAGTCGCAACGTCCTTTATTCTTACAGCACAGCCGAGAGGAGTTTGAGGCCATTTACCAAGAACGAATGGCTTTATATGAAGGACTAGCTGACCTGGTCATTGACACAGACCAACTCAGTCCGGAACAAGTAGCAAGGAAGATTCTATGCAAGTAGCTTATTTGGGCCCGCGGGGGTCCTTTACTCACCAAGTTGCCCAGCAGGCCTTTCCGGAGGCGGATTTGCAGGCTTTTGGTACCATTACGGAGGTCGTCAAGGCCTATGAGACTGGCTTGGTGACCTATTCGGTTATTCCGGTTGAGAATTCGATTGAAGGTAGTGTTCACGAGACCATTGACTACCTTTTTCATCAGGCGGAAATCCATGCGGTGGCAGAAGTGGTTCAGCCCATCGCCCAGCAATTGCTAGCGACGACGCCTCATAAAGAAATTGAGGTCATCTATTCCCATCCGCAGGCCATTGCGCAGGGGAAAAAATATGTTCAGGAGCATTTTCCGAAGGCTCGTTTGGAGTTGACAGCAAGCACTGCTTACGCAGCCCGATTTGTAGCGGAGCATGCGGATCAGCCTTTTGCGGCTATTGCACCGCACGCTGCGGCTGAAGAGTACGGCCTGCAGGTCATTGCCCAAGACATCCAAGAAATCGCGGAGAATTTTACTCGTTTTTGGATTTTGGGACATACTGCGCCTGAATTGGTATTGCGGAAAACAGATCGGAAGGTTTCTTTGGCCCTGACGCTGCCTGATAATCTGCCAGGTGCCCTCTATAAGGCTATGTCGGTCTTTTCTTGGAGAGGAATCGGTTTGACCAAGATTGAAAGTCGGCCGCTGAAAACGGTGCTGGGTGAGTATTTCTTTATTTTGGATATTGAGAATAATTCAGATGAATTAGTTGGCTATTCTTTGGAGGAATTGAAAAGTTTAGGGATTTTTTATAAGATTTTAGGAAATTATAAGGTTTATAGTGTGTAATAACCTTAGAAAGGAGTGAATATGGCGAAACATCCCTTATCACATCATGAAGAGCTACGCTTGGACTACCTGCGTAAAAATATTCACTACTTAAACGAGAAGGAAAAGACGGAGCTGGATTACTTAGAGTATCTTAAAAAGGGTGAGGAGCGAGTTATTGCGCCTTCGCCACTTGAGGAGGAGGCTTCTAATCTTCCAGAGTGTTCACTTGGAGATTCTTGGAGAGAGGTTGCGCCCCTTGTAGAGGAAGAGGATCTCTTACCAGTCTATCCGACCTTGAGTCGAAAAGAAAGGTTAAAAAAATCTAAGAAAAATAAGGCGACTTCAGTAACCGAAGATAGTAGTAGTCAGCCACCCAAGAAACCTTTTTTCAAACGACTTTTAAGTTTTGTCTTCTGGGGACTACTGATATTGCTGCTTGCCTTGGGCGCTATGTTTGTCAAAGGGATGATTAGCGTGGATAACAAACCTGCCACCGAACAATTTGCTGGTCAGGCGACACAGGATGGCATCAATATTTTAATCTTAGGAACAGATGGTCGAGTTGGACAAAGTACCGGTGAAACTCGAACGGATACTGTTATGGTCCTGAATGTCAATAATAGTAGCAATAAGATAAAACTTGTCAGCTTTATGCGGGATACGCTGGTTACTATCGGTGGAGAAGGTGACTACAAACTCAATTCTGCCTACACTTTTGGTGAGCAAAATGGTGGTCTTGGGGCTGAAAATGTTCGGCAGGTTTTGAAGGAAAATTTTGATATTGATATTCAATACTATGCCCTTGTTGATTTTGCGAGTTTTGCATCTGCTATTGATACGCTCTTTCCATCGGGTGTGACCATTGATGCTCAATTTTCAACGATTGATGGTGAAACGGTGTCTTCTGTTGAAGCACCCAACGACCTGCGTCTGGAGGAAAATGCACCAGCTTATCAAACCATTCAGGTCGGTCCACAGCAGATGGACGGGAAAACCTTGCTCAACTATGCTCGTTTTCGTTCAGATGATGAAGGTGATTTTGGACGGACAAGGCGGCAACAAGAGGTTTTGGATGCAATTATCAGCCAAGCTCAGAATCCGACCAAATTATTCTCTGGTGCTGAGGCGCTTGGAAAAATTTACTCTATGACCTCTACCAATGTCCCACTAGCTTTTCCGTTGCTTCGTGGTCCAGGTATTTTGCTGGATGCACCTAATGGAATTGAACGAGTAACCATACCAGAAAACCACGATTGGATTGATGAGTATGATAATTATGGTGGTATGGGACTAAAAATTGACTTCTATAGGTACCAAGAAGTTCTGAGAGAACTGGGTCTAAGGTAAGAATGTGCCAGTTTTCTTGTGAAATGTGCTATACTTAAAAGTGACTTCGGTCACTTTTTTCGTGACCAGATTTAGAAAGTAGAACAATGTTAGAAAAAAATCAAATTGTTGAAGTGGAAATTGTGGACCTGACCCACGAGGGTCAGGGAGTGGCCAAGTTGGACGGCTTTGTCTTTTTCGTGGACAATGCACTACCAGGTGAGCGTATCAAGATGAAAGTTCTAAAGCTAAAAAAGAATATAGGTTTTGGTAAGGTGGAAGAATGGCTGAGCTTCTCTGCTGACCGCAATCAAGACTTGGATTTAACCTATCTAAGAACGGGCATTGCTGACTTGGGGCATTTGAACTACTCTGCCCAATTAGCTTTCAAGAAGAAGCAGGTGGAAATGGCTCTGCGTAAGATTGCTGGAATTTCAGACATTGTGGTCGAAGATACGCAGGGGATGAGCACTCCTCTGGCCTACCGCAATAAGGCTGCGGTGCCCGTTCGTCGGGTCAACGGGCAGCTGGAGACGGGTTTTTTCCGGAAAAATTCCCATGATTTGGTGCCGATTGAGGATTTTTATATTCAAAACAAGGAAATTGATGCCTTGATTGTGGCAACGCGCGATTTACTCCGTAAGCTGGACCTCAAACCCTATGACGAGAAGGAGCAAACTGGGCTATTTCGCAATATTGTCGTACGACGCGGTCATTATACTGGGCAGATGATGCTGGTTTTGGTGACAACTCGTCCGAAAATTTTCCGTGTGGAGACCTTGATTGAGCGTTTGACAGAGGCTTTCCCAAATCTGATCTCTATTATTCAGAACATCAACGACCAGAATACCAATGCAATTTTCGGGCAAGAATTTCGCCTGCTTCATGGGTCGGAGAAAATTGTTGACCGGATGTTGGGTAATGAATTTGAAATCTCAGCGCCGTCTTTCTATCAGGTCAATACGGAAATGGCAGAGCTGCTCTACCAGACAGGGATTGAGTTTGCTGGTTTGTCAGCCGATGATGTCGTGATTGATGCCTATTCGGGAATTGGCACCATCGGTCTTTCCTTTGCCAAGCAGGTCAAGCATGTTTACGGTGTTGAAGTGGTAGAAAAAGCGGTGGCAGATAGCCAGAAAAATGCGACTCGAAATGGGATTAACAATGTGACCTACGTCTGCGATAGTGCTGAAAATGCCATGCAAAAATGGGTGGCTGATGGCATTAAGCCGACCGTGATTTTCGTGGATCCGCCACGGAAGGGCTTGACCGAGAGCTTTATCAAGGCCTCGGTGTCCGTTGCTCCTGAGAAGATTGTTTACATATCTTGTAATGTAGCGACCATGGCGCGTGATATCAAGCTTTATGAGGAATTGGGATATAAACTGACTAAGGTAAGACCTACGGACCTCTTCCCAAATACGCATCACGTCGAGTGTGTAGCTCTGCTCGTAAAGGAGTAGAAACCTTTGAATGAAAGGGGTAATGAAAGCCTTGATTGCAAGGCTTTTTGTTATGTTGTGGGGAAGTGTTAGAGTAAGTAATTTTTTGGAGTGAGTAGAAGTGATAGCAAGAAATTATCAAAATCTATTTCCATTTACCCTGTGGGTACGTGTTTGTTTCCATTGACAAGGAGTTTGTGGGAATAGAAATGTCCCCACTTTTAATATCTCCAGAATGGGCGAATGAAGTGTGAGTACTGTTTTTGATACAATTTAACTTTTTTTGAAAAAAATCCAAAATTTATTTTGCATTGCGAGTATAATAAGTGAGAGCAAGTTGCTTACTTAATAATGATGAAGAGGAAAAGTAGAATGACAACAATTTTTTTAACAAAAACAAACTGCACTAATTGCGGAAAACAAAGTACTTTTGAAAGTATTTGATAGGGTTTATGCGGTGAAGACCCCTGAGATTGTTTCTGCTCTTTTGGACTGGGATTTCTTTAAATTTACCTGCCATAACTGTAACCATATGGTGCTAATTGATTACCCAACAGTCGTAGTAGATGAAGAACAAAAAATAATTATTCAGTATGACCTCTTTGACATCTACAAAGTTTAATGTTAAAATTCATTCAAAAATATATTTGAATGAGGTGTTTTATGATTCAAAATGTTGTTACTTCAATAATCCTGTATTCTGGGACAGCCGTAGACTTACTTATTATCCTAATGTTATTTTTTGCCAAAAGAAAAAGCAGAAAAGACATCATCAACATCTATTTAGGACAATTTCTAGGCTCTGTTAGTCTAATATTACTAAGTTTGCTTTTTGCATTTGTCTTAGATTATATTCCTAGTAAAGAGATTTTAGGTTTGCTCGGTTTGATTCCAATTTTCCTAGGCCTCAAAGTTTTGCTTTTAGGAGATTCTGATGGAGAAGCTATTGCCAAAGAAGGTTTGAGCAAAGATAATAAAAACCTGATTTTTCTAGTCGCTATGATTACTTTTGCAAGTTGTGGTGCTGACAATATTGGTGTCTTTGTCCCATATTTTACTACCTTAAATTTAGCAAATTTGATAGTGGCTTTACTTACCTTTCTAGTCATGATTTATCTCTTGGTTTTCTCTGCCCAAAAATTGGCACAAGTTCCTTCTGTTGGAGAAACTTTGGAAAAATATAGCAGATGGTTTATTGCCGTTGTTTATTTAGGATTGGGGATATATATCCTGATTGAAAACAACAGTTTTGACATGCTATGGACTGTGTTAGGCTAGGAGAAAATATTTTGAAAAAAGATAGTATCTGTCAAGTGGATGTTATAAATCAACAAAATGTTACAACCGCAACGAACTACCTTGAAAAGGAAAAAGTCCAAAAATCACTTCGCATTTTATCAAAGTTTACCGATAATAAACAGATAAATATCCTCTTTTATCTCCTTGCCGTCGAAGAACTCTGTGTCTGCGATATAGCCTATTTACTAAATCTCAGTATGGCATCTGCCTCCCACCATCTTCGTAAACTATCCAATCAAAACATCTTGGATACTAGAAGGGAGGGGAAAATTATATATTATTTTATAAAAGATG
This sequence comes from Streptococcus sp. A34, assembly GCF_043674115.1. NCBI lineage: Bacteria > Bacillati > Bacillota > Bacilli > Lactobacillales > Streptococcaceae > Streptococcus > Streptococcus sp. A34. The sequence goes on from NZ_JBIMJM010000011.1 coordinate 44,143, forward strand.
AGGAAATCAGAGATTTTTTTAATCAACTAGGATAACAACTATTCAAAATGATGGACAAGTCAATCAATACTATGTGGAAGATAGCCACGAAGGTATTATTGATGAGGAGATTTGGGAGACTGTTCAACTGGAAATAGCTAGACGCAAAACTTATCGAGAGGAACATCAGCTCAAGTCTTATATCATGCAGAGTGAGGACAACCCATTTACCACCAAGGTTTTCTGCCAAGCCTGTGGGTCTGCCTTTGGTCGAAAGAATTGGGCAACCAGCCGAGGGAAACGTAAAGTTTGGCAATGTAACAACCGCTATCGCATCAAGGGAGTTGAAGGGTGTTACAGTAGCCATTTGGATGAAGCGACACTTGAGCAGATTTTCCTAAAGGCGTTAGAGATACTGAGCGAGAACATTGATTTGCTTGAGGGCAAGTGGGAGAAAATCTTAGAAGAGAATCGCCTGCTTGATAAGCACTACAGCATAGCATTGAGTGACCTGATTAGGCAGGAGCAGACAGACTTCAATCACTCAGATATGTGCCGAGTGCTAGACCATATCAGGATAGGGCTTGAAGGAGAGATAACCGTTCGCTTCCTGGAAGGAACTGAGGTAGACTTATAGAATAGCTGAAATTCCCTACTTTCATAGAGTACTACGAACGTATCTAAAAGAGCAACTGTATCCAACCTTGATGCAAAAGAGTGGATACCAGAAGGGTAATGTACCTATTGAATATTATCAGGAGCTTATCGGTGTCTGTTTTATCGAGACGGTTCGCTGGGGTATCAGAAACCGTATTGCTTCAACAGAGGAACTTTGCACCTACTTCTTGAATTTTTTAAACATTAAAAAACTGTCGAGAATATTTTTCTTGACAGCTCATTTTTTTTGATGATATAATTACAAATGTAATCAATCGACTACAATTGTAGTCTGTCGAAAGGAGGAAAGGTATTGAAAAGAGCTTTGTTGAAGCGCATAAAGGTAGTATAACTGTAAAAAGTAAATTAGGTCTAAGAACTAAATTTGTTATAAAGTTACCATTTCAATAAAGGAGGAGAGTTATTTATTTCAAAAATAGATAAAAAATGCTAAACTAATATGTGAATGTTGGTCAAAAAATATTTTTTCAACTGATTTCAATAGATAGTATCGAAAAAGTTCATTTAGATATCTTATCAAATTCTGTAGTAATCTTTTCTAAGAAGGACTTATCAATAGCTACAATTAAAAAAGAAGTTTTTGGATTACAAATTTATGAGATGACTTAAATGTGATTAATTAAAGGAGGATGAACACAGTGAAAAAGATGATAAAATTAGTATTTGTAAGTCTTGGAATTATTGTATTTTTAGGAGCGTGTAGCAATCAAAGTGAATCGAATAATTCTAAAAGTACAAACGAGGAATCGACTTCTATAGCGTCTAGTAAAATGAATAGTATGGAGGGAATGAATCATGAGGGAATGAATCATGAAGGTATGGTTCCTTCTTCAATGAAAGATGCTGCGCACCCTAAATTCCCGGTGGGAAGTAATGTTATACTGCTAGGCGATCATATGAAAGGGATGAAAGGTGCAAAAGCTCAAGTTGTAGGAGCCTTTGATACTACAATTTATGAAGTAAGCTATAAGCCAAAAACTGGGGGACCAATGGTTAAGAATCATCGATGGGTAGTACAAGAAGAGTTAAAAGATACTAAGACTGTAGCAAATGAGGGCGATACTGTTATCTTGAATGCCGATCACATGGATGGGATGATGGGAGCTGAAGCAAAAGTAGATAAATCTATTACAAGAACTGTTTACGTTGTTAATTACACTCCAACCAATGGTCAAAAAGAAGTTAAGAATCATATGTGGGTAACTGAAGATGAGATGGAATATGACAAAAATAATTGATTTACAAGCTCCAGAAACAGATATTGAAACTATTCGACAAGGGTTTGAATCTGTTATTCAATATATAAAAATTTCATAAAAATAATCCTCTGAAGTCAAGAGTAACTTCAGAGGTTTTTACTGTTCAATAGGCATAAAATTTCCAGTAATCTTTCCCACAATCCTTGGTTAGTCTTCTACTGGCGCAAACTTGTCTGGGTAAGCCTTATTGATGGAAACGAGACGGTAACCATCTTCTTAAAGATATTTTATACAATAATAGTCAAAATGTCGCAATTTGTTTTGGAGTTTCAGTTCTTTTGAAGTCAAAGTATCAATCTGATTATTTTTGGGATCGAATGTCACTGGAAGAACAAGAGAGTTAGGGCTTGAAGGAGAGATAACCGTTCGCTTCCTAGAAGGAACTGAGGTAGACTTATAGAATAGCTGAAATTCCCTACTTTCATAGAGTACTACGAACGTATCTAAAAGAGCAACTGTATCCAACCTTGATGCAAGAGGGTGGATACCAGAAGGGTAATGTACCTATTGAATATTATCAGGAGCTTATCGGTGTCTGTTTTATCGAGACGGTTCACTGGGGTATCAGAAACCGTATTGCTTCAACAGAGGAACTTTGCACCTACTTCTTGAATTTTTTAAAACATTAAAAGACTGTCGAGAATATTTTTCTTGACAGCTCATTTTTTCTACCATTTGTCAAGTCTATCAAGGTATTTGATGAAAAATATTTTGAGTTCAATAGTCAAAATAAGGCAATTGTTTTCTTTTGGACTAAAGTTACGTGTAAAAAAGAGTACACGAAATTAACACCTTATGTTGAAAATTTTTGATAAGGTGTTACAATGATAGTGCATAAACAATCTTACTGATTTTTTGTAAACTCAATTTATCAATAAATGAAATGAGGGAATGTAAAATGAAATATTTTGAGGTTGAGTTAGAAAATCCTGATGAATTTTTAAAACTACAAACAGAAGATTTTGTGAAAGCTAATCGCTTGCTACTAAGGAAGATAATCCAGAGCGTTACAGTCTATGAAGAACACTTCGTCATATCCTTTAAATCTGGCATCGAATTGGAAGTATGAGACTCATTCCATAACTTTTATATTGAACATATCATCTTGTTGTGTTATACTATAAATTGAAGTTAAATTAGATGCTAAAAATTTGTAATTAAGAAGGAGGGATTCGTCATGTTGGTATTCCAAATGCGTAA
>NZ_JBIMJM010000012.1:0-44462 GCF_043674115.1 Streptococcus sp. A34
AAGTCTTTGAATTATCAAACACCTTACCAAGTTTTTCTGAGTTATATAAAAAGTCTAACTTAATTTGACAATTTAAATTTTATAAAAAATTTAACATTTTCCAGATTTTTTGAGAAATTTTGCGAATTGATAGGTGAAGGGATATTTGGTAATGGTCTGATTATGACAAATGTTACAAAAATATTTCAAAATATTACGTTTTTGTTTTTATTTTTACAAAACATATGTTATAATAAAAATATATGTAAGTGAAAATAATTACAAAGGAGGATTAGAAAAATGAATAAACGTCGGTACACTAAGCAAGAGAATCGTTTCTCCATTCGCAAATATTCTGTTGGTGCAGCTTCTGTCTTGCTTGCAACCCTTTCTTTTATGTCTAGCCAAATTGCAGCTGCTGATGAGATTCAGTCAACGCCGCCTAGTGAAGAAAATCCAGTTCTTGTTAGTCCTCCGATTGTGACTAGAGAGATAGTTGAAACTATTTCGGAGACTACAAGTGCCAGCGTGGCTACAAGCAGCGTAGGGACACAGACGGAGGCTGCTGTGACTGAAGTTCCGACTGTTCAAGTACCAGTGCTTCCTAAGCAAGGGACTTATACATTTACTGAAAAGACTGGAATCAAAAATGAACCTGCCATCGCTAGCCAGGATCAATTTTATTATGATAAGGGGCAAAAGGTCATCTATGATAAGGTTATGACAGCGGATGATTATCAGTGGATTTCCTATGTTTCCTTCAGTGGTACTCGTCGTTACGCCCCTATCAATAAGCTAACAAAAACAGAACCAACGCCTACATTAGTTACTGATAAGCCTGTTGAAACTCCGGCAACCAACCAAACTCAAACCGCAGAGACTTCCCTCAAATTAGCTCCTCAAGGTAGCTACACCTTTACCGAGCGTGTAGGTGTCAAACGCGAAGCCAAAATGACCAGTCCAGATGTTGCTTTTTATGATAAGGGTATGAAGGTCAACTATGACAAGGTCATCACCGCTGACAGTCATCAGTGGTTGAGTTACATTTCCTTCGGTGGCGGCCGTTCTTATATTCCAGTGGCTAAAGTTGCACCTGTAAGCACTCCAACCGTTCACAAACCTGCTGAAACTGCCACACCTGTATCAGAACTCCCTAAAGCTGGTACTTATCGTTTTACTCAAGATATGCCTATCCGCAATCAGCCTAAAATGAGTAGCCCAGCGGAATATTTTTATCAAAAAGGTGAGAAAGTCAATTACGATTCAACACTGGTAGCGGATGACCATAATTGGATTTCTTATGTTTCTTACAATGGAACTCGTCGTTACATTGCCATTTCAAAAGTCGCTACACCAGTCACTCCGGTGGTTCAAACTCCACCAACAACCCAAACTGAAACCGCAGAAGCGTTTCTCAAACTGGCTCCACAAGGTAGTTACACCTTTACCGAGCGTGCGGGTGTTAAACGTGAAGCCAAATTGTCTAGCCCAGATGTAGCTTTTTATGATAAGGGTATGAAGGTCAATTATGACAAGATTATCACCGCCGATAATCATCAGTGGTTGAGCTACATTTCCTTCAGCGGCGGTCGTTATTATATTCCAGTGGCTAAGGTTGCACCTGTAACCACTCCAACCGTTCACAAACCTGTTGAAAGTCCAAAACCAGACAAACCAACTGTCACCCCAGTAACATCCCAAACTGAAACCTCAGAAGCGTCTCTCAAATTGGCAGCACAAGGTAGCTACACCTTTACCGAGCGTGTGGGTGTTAAACGTGAAGCCAAATTGTCTAGCCCAGATGTAGCCTTCTATGATAAGGGTATGAAAGTTAACTACGATAAAGTTATCACCGCCGATAATCATCAGTGGCTAAGCTACATTTCCTTCAGCGGCGGTCGTTCTTATATTCCAGTGGCTAAGGTTGCACCTGTAACTGTTGAAAGTCCAAAACCAGACAAACCAACTGTCACCCCAGCAACAACCCAAACTGAAACCGCAGAAGCGTCTCTCAAGCTAGCTCCGCAAGGCACCTACACCTTTACTGAGCGTGTTGGAGTAAAACGCGAAGCCAAAATGACCAGTCCAGATGTTGCCTTTTACGACAAGGGCATGAAGGTTAACTATGACAAGGTTATCACCGCTGACAATCATCAGTGGTTGAGCTACATTTCCTTCAGCGGCGGTCGTTCTTATATCCCAGTGGCTAAGCTGACTGATAAGGCTGACAAACCAGCAGTTTCAAATCTTTCGACTGAGACACAGGCAAATCAAGCCAAGCTTACCTTCAACGGTCAATACTACAGCGTTGATGGCAAGTACGGTCCAGTTATCATTGTCAATAAACAGCATGGACTGGCTTCCACCTATAACCCAGGTGAGAATCCGACTGCTCGTAACGCTTATCAGAACTTGCGCAATGACATGATCCGCCAAGGATTCAACGTTGGCAAGGCCTACAGTGGCTTCCGTAGCTATGAGACCCAGCAGACTCTCTATCTGAACTATGTTCAACGTGATGGGCAGGCTGCGGCGGATCGTTACTCAGCTCGCCCAGGTCACAGTGAGCACCAGACTGGTTTAGCCTTTGACCTGACAGATGCTTCAGGCGCTTTATTGACAAATAGCAGAGCAGAGCAGTGGCTCAAGGACAATGCCCACAAGTACGGCTTCGTTGTTCGCTACCTACCAGGAAAAGAAGCAGTGACAGGCTATATGTCTGAGCCATGGCATCTCCGTTACGTTGGTAAGGAAGCCAAGGATATTTACCAATCTGGTCTGACTCTTGAGGAATATTACGGTATTCCAGGGGGAGATTATCAGAAGAAACAAACTGTCCAAGCTAATCAAGCTAACAGTGGTGCTATAAATGTCGCTGCTCAGCCATTGCCAGCAAAAGGAACCTACCGTTTTACCAAGGGAGCAGTTGTCCGAAACGCAGCAAAATCTACGAGCCCAGCTCTTTACACCTTCGCAGCCGGTGAAAGCATCAATTACGACCGTGTGGTGAAAGAAGACGGTAAAACCTGGTTATCCTATATTGCCTATAGTGGAAATCGTCGCTATGTTCAAATTGCTTAAATGAGCTAGAACCTTTTCCAAAACTCACTTGTTCAGCATAATTCAAGTGAGTTTTTTCATCTCTTTTTACAAATGAGGCTTTTCTATGCTATACTAGTAAGGGTAAATTCGAGACGGAGGAATCATGAAAAAGGTTATTAGTTTAGTATTGTTGGTTTGTTGGTGCTTCACCCCCCTACAGTCTGTTTTGGCTGCAGAGTCAATTGTAGACATTGCCAAGGCGGCAGGTTATCCAGCTAGTGAAGAGACTGCGCCAAAGAGCTCTATTGTTATCAATGCAGACAATGGTCAGATTTTATGGGACGACAATGGAGATTTAGTGCGCGATCCAGCAAGCACGAGCAAGGTAATGGTGGTGTATTTGACTCTAGAAGCCATTAGTCAGGGAAAAATTACCCTAGACACAGAAGTGGTTGCGACAGAGCAAGACCAGGCTATTGCCCAAATCTATGCCTTGAGTAATAATAATATCCTTGCAGGTGTTAGTTACAAAGTCAGAGAGTTGCTGACTATGACCCTGGTTCCCTCGTCCAATGTGGCGACACTGATGTTGGCACATTTGATTTTTGAAGGGGATGACGCTGGATTCCTTACATTGATGAATGATACGGCCCAGGCTCTGGGAATGAAGAATACGGTATTTTACAACGCGACGGGGGCTATTACAGAGGCCTATGAAGGTTTATATGCTCCGGAGGGAGTTGATCAAAGCCTGGCCAATGAATCAACCGCTAAGGATTTGGCTATTCTTGGCTATCATATGATTAAACGCCACCCAGAGGTTCTGGAATTCACAAATGCGACCAAGGTGACAGTCAAAGAAGGTACTCCGAATGAGGAATCGTTTGAGGCCTATAACCACTCTCTGCCTGGTGATCCTATGGGAATTGAAGGGGTAGATGGTCTGAAAACGGGCTCTAGCCCAAGTGCTGGTTACAATTCGATTGTCACTGCTAAACGGGGTGATACCCGCCTGATTACGGTAGTTCTAGGAGCGAGCGAGTGGGGCGATCCAGAGGGTGAATTTGTTCGTCATTATTATGTCAATGGCCTCTTGGAAAAAAGCTTCGAAGACTACAAACAAGCAACGGTTCTTGAACCTGGGAAACACACTGTAAATGGTGAGGAAATCCGTATTGAACAGCCCTTGACCGGTTTGGTTAAGGAGGGGGAAGAGCCAAGTCTGACTATTGAGAACAATAAGGTCATGCTTGCCAATTCTATTGATTCAAGTAAGGGAGTGGACATTGTCGAAGAAAAACCTGTGGTAGATACGGTTCTTGAAACGACTAATTCCCTCATTTCCTCTCCGCTCATGCCTTATATCCTCTTGGGACTGGGAATTTTCTTTGGTCTGTTGGTGCTCCTTTTTATCATTTCACGCATCAAGAAAAAACGCCGGAGGGCGCGTGCTGGTGGCCGACGAGGGTCTAGATAGTAAATATGATATAGAGGGGGCTGAGTAAGCCTCCTTTTTCATCTACATGGTATAATATTCCTATGACAGTTATTGAACAGATTGAAACAGTAAAAAAAGATAAATTGGGCTTACTGACGGTGCTCTGCGGTGAGGACGTGGGTCAATACCAGATAGCCAAGGACCGCCTGCTGCAACAGTTGGAGTTTGATCCGGCGGACTTGACCTATGCTTATTTTGATATGTCTGAGGCGGATTACAGCCAGGTGGATTTAGATTTGGTGTCCCTACCCTTTTTCTCGGATGAGAAAGTGGTCATTTTGGATTATTTTGCGGATATTACGTCTGATAAAAAGCGCTATTTGACGGATGATGAGCTCAAGCTTTTTGAGGGGTATTTGGAAAATCCGGTTGAGACGACGCGTTTGGTCATCCTAGCCCCTGGTAAGCTAGATAGCAAGCGCCGTTTGGTGAAAATTCTCAAACGAGATGGACTGATTCTGGAGGCCAATCCTCTCAAGGAAAATGATTTGAAGGCTCATTTTCAGAAAGAAATTGGTCGCCTGGGGCTCAATCTAGATGCCCAGACCTATCACTATCTCTTGGTCAAATCCAATTTTGAATTTGCTGAAGTCAGTAAAAATCTAGCCTTTCTCCAATCCTATAAGGGGCAGGAGCAGATTTCACAGGCGGACATTGATGCGGCTATTCCTAAGACCCTGCAGGATAATATTTTCGACCTGACCCAGCTGGTCCTCCAGTCTAAGATGGATGAGGCAAGGAGCCTGGTGCGGGACTTACGCTTGCAAGGGGAGGATGAGATTAAACTGATTGCGATTATGCTGACCCAGTTTCGAACCTATCTGCAGGTGCAAATCATGCAGGAGCAGGGGCGGAGTGAGCAGCAGATGGTGGCGGAATTGTCTGAGATTTCGGGGCGCAAGGTCAATCCTTATCAGATTAAGTTTGCCCTGCGTGACTCGAGGCATCTGTCGGTAGGCTTTCTCAAGAAGGTGGTGCGCTTGCTGATTGAGACGGATTACCAGATAAAGACTGGAGTCATGGACAAGGATTACCTGTTTGACTTGGTCCTGCTTAAAATCGCTACGAGTTGATTTGAGGCAATGGAGATGATAAAACTTGAAAAAAAGAAGTTATAAGTTATAATAAAATATAAAAGGAGTTAGCTCCAACTAACTCCTGCGAAAATCCGTTTAAGACGGTTATTTCTTTTTATCTGTAAGCAGGTTTAGCGCTATGACAAGTGTTAATAGGTTGATGGTAAAACCGCCAAACTCTAGCATCACTTGCAAAGCCTCTGCTGTGGACAAAAGTTGTTACTCATTTCTAATAGGATTTTATTGGCTATGTGCATAGGCATCACCGTCCTTTCAAAAATAATTAAAGGGGATTGTAGAAGCAGTCCCTATCTCCCGCCATCACAATTGTAATAACGGGTAGAAAATAGTTATTGATGTTTTACTATCTAATATACTGTCTCACTCTGCTCAAAATCGCTACGTCGTGATTTTCAGACAAATAAATTGAAAAGGCTGCCAGAAAGCGGTAAAATAAAACTATCAAATTGATAGGAGAATTCGATTATGGCAATTATTTTACCAGACCTACCTTACGCTTACGACGCTTTGGAGCCACACATTGATGCAGAGACAATGACGCTTCACCATGACAAGCACCATGCGACTTATGTGGCAAATGCCAATGCAGCGCTTGAGAAGCATCCTGAAATCGGTGAAGACTTGGAAGCTCTTCTTTCAGATGTTGAGTCTATTCCAGCGGACATCCGTCAAGCCTTGATCAACAATGGTGGTGGTCACCTCAACCACGCGCTTTTCTGGGAATTGCTTTCGCCAGAAAAAACAGAAATTTCAGCAGAATTGGCAGCGGACATCGATGCAACATTTGGTTCATTTGATACCTTTAAAGAAGCTTTCACAACTGCAGCAACAACTCGTTTTGGTTCAGGTTGGGCTTTCTTGGTTGTTAACAAAGAAGGCAAGTTGGAAGTTATTTCAACAGCCAACCAAGATACACCGATCATGCAAGGTTTGAAGCCAATCTTGGCCTTGGATGTTTGGGAACATGCCTACTACCTCAACTACCGCAACGTTCGTCCAAACTACATCAAAGCATTCTTTGAAGTCATTAACTGGGACAAAGTAAACGAGCTTTATAAAGCGGCTAAATAACAGACAGAACAAGTGGGGAAACCTGCTTGTTTTTTGTTGTATGATAGTTTATGCTCCTAGAAACAAAATATCGAATGAAATAAGAAATTCACCTCCATTTTCATAATATTTCTGATTTTTTCACTACAATTTCACATAAAGCGAACATTTATCGTTATTTTTATAAAAAACGTTGTTTTATCTTGCCTTTTGCTGAGAATAGGATTATGATAATTATATAAAAATAATATAAGAACAAGGAGTCATTCTGATGAAGAATATTCGTTTGAAGTCTAGTATCTTGGCCTTGGTAGCTGGTTTTAGTGTGGCAGCTACGCAAACCACCCTGGCAGATGAGTTGGCTGTGCAAATCATGGGTGTCAACGATTTCCACGGTGCATTGGATACAACTGGTACAGCTCGTTTGGAGGGGGAAACTGTCCGTAACGCTGGTACAGCGGCCTTGCTAGATACCTACATGGATGATGCTCAAGTAGAATTTGAAGCAGAAGCAACAGCTAAAGAAATTCCAGCGGAATCTATCCGTGTTCAGGCTGGTGATATGGTTGGTGCCAGTCCAGCCAACTCAGGCCTCTTGCAGGATGAGCCAACTGTCAAAGTCTTCAATGAAATTGGCGTTGAATACGGAACCTTGGGTAACCACGAGTTTGACGAAGGTTTGGCAGAATTCGACCGTATCGTGACTGGTCAGGCCCCAGAAGCTGGAAAATTCAACCCAATCGTGGATAGTTATGACCGCCAGGCTTCTACGCAGGAAATTGTCATCGCAAACGTGGTAGATAAGGCAACAGGCGAAATTCCATTTGGCTGGAAACCATATGCTATCAAGACCATTCCTGTTAATGACAAAGTTGCCAATATCGGCTTTATCGGTGTGGTAACAACAGAAATTCCAAACCTTGTCTTGAAGGCAAACTACGAACAATATGACTTCCTTGACGAGGCAGAAACCATTGCCAAATATTCTAAGGAATTGAACGACCAAGGTGTCAAGGCGATTGTTGTTCTTGCCCACGTTCCCGCTACAAGTAAGGAAGGTGTGGCAGCTGGTGCAGCAGCGGATATGCTGGAAAAACTCAATAGCCTCTACCCAGAAAACTCAGTGGACCTTGTCTTTGCGGGTCATAACCATGTCGCAGTAAATGGCACAGCGGGCAATACCTTGATTGTCCAAGCAACTTCACAAGGTAAGGCCTTTGCGGATGTTCGTGCTATTTATGAGACAGACATCGCAGACTTTGTGGCTATTCCAACGGCGACTATCAAGGCAGTAGCACCTGACCAAAAAACACCGTCCGCAACCATCCAGGCCATTGTCGATGAGGCAAATACCATCGTCAAACAAGTGACAGACAAGAAAATTGCGACTGCGGCGTCTACAACTGCCATTTCTCGTGATGTTAATAAATTCAATGAAAGTGCAGTCGGAAATCTGGTGACAACTGCCCAGCTGGAAATCGCTAGAAAATCTGGCTACAATGTTGATTTCGCCTTTACAAATAACGGTGGTATCCGTGCAGACTTGGCTGTTCAAGAAGATGGTACAGTGACGTGGGGTGCTGCACAGGCTGTTCAGCCATTTGGAAATATCCTTCAAGTTGTGGAAATGACAGGTGAGCAAATTATCACTGCCCTTAACCAGCAGTACGATGAAGGTGAAAAATACTTCCTTCAAGTGTCAGGTCTTAACTACATTTACACAGTAGCGGACAATCCAACGGAAGAAAATCCATATAAGGTAGCCAAAGTCTTCAAGGCAGATGGTAGTGAATTAGTGCCAACTGAGACCTATCAATTGGTTATCAATGACTTCCTCTATGGCGGTGGCGATGGTTTCTCTATCTTCAAGGAAGCAAAATTGATTGGGGCCATCAATCCCGATACTGAAGTCTTTGTTGAATACCTGTCAGACTTGGAAAAAGCTGGTCAGAAAATCACTGCTCAAATCTATGGTCGTAAGAAATTTATCGAGAAAGAAGAGCCAGCTCCAATTGAGGAAGAAACTCCACCGTCAGACCCAACTCCTCAGGAGGAAACAGAGAAGCCAACCCCAGAAGACCCAACTAATCCAAAACCAGAACAAAAACCAACTCGACCAACCGACCCAATCATAGACCCAACCATAGAACCAAAGCCAACTATAGCTAGCAAGGAAGAGAAAACATTGCCAAATACTGGTCAATCTGACTTGACAGCTCTAGCTAGCAAGGAAGAGAAAACATTGCCAAACACTGGTCAATCTGACTTGACAGCTCTCCTTATCAGTTTGGGTGGTTTGGTATCACTGGGTACAGCTGTTTCAATTAAGCGCAAAGAAGTTCAATAAGCTCCTTACACTTGATAGCAAGCGGGATTCAATCCTGCTTGCTTTTTGTGTATTCCTTTTCAAAATTAAAGATATTTTGATATAATGAATATAGGAGTCGCTAAAAATTAAGCTAAATGACACCGGTGTAACCACGTGGGTGTTCAATAGCCGTAGAGAAATAGGATGAGGAGTGCCATGATTACAACTGACCAGTATATGTACCTGAAAAATCATCCAAGCTTTAATCAGCTGTCCGTGGAGCATTTTGATCAGCTGGCCAAGGAAATCCGGTTTCGGAAGATTCCCAAGGGTCAGGTCATTTTCTATGCGGAAGACAAGCGTGACTATCTCTTTGTCATCGGCAAGGGTTATGCTCGGATTTAGCAGTATGATGAGACGGACACTTACAGCTACCTAGATTACATTCGGCAGGGCGGTTCATTTCCTTTTGGAGATATGTTTCAGGACAAGACCTACCATTATACGGCCATTGCCATCACGGACTTGGAGTACTTTATTATTCCTATGGCTCTTTATGAAAAGTATTCCATGCGCAATCCGAGGCAATTGGTCTATATCAACAGAAAATTGTCCAATATCCTGCGTTTTCAGGAGCTGCGTTTGCGCAATGCCATGGTGTCAAAGGCCAGTAGTCGAGTGGTTCAGGTCCTAGCCTTACTTTACTGGGACATGTGCCGGCGAGAGTTCTTGGAGGAATTACCGTTTGACATTAGTATCCAAGAGATTGCCCGCCTGGCGGCTACGACTAGGGAAACTGCTAGCCATGTCTGCAAGGAATTAAAGGAAGCTGATAAAATCGCTTACGGCCACAAGCGCCTGACCTACAAGGATGTTCCTTTCTTCCTCAAAAGTTTAAATTAGTTGATTCTCCTTCCTAGACAAGTCCGTTGGGCTTGTCTTTTAGTTATTGTAAACTATTGCATAAAAATCCCACGTTGTAAAATGAAGTGCAAGAAAAAAGACATGTTCGTCTGATATACTAGAATTCCCCAACTCAGCATAGAAAGCAGATGAACATGTCCAACACTCATTCTACCAGAAAAACATCCTATTCTCATCTCTCAGCCACAGAACGTGGTGAAATTGCTGCTTATCTTAAAATGGGAAAGAAACCAATTGAAATCGCTCGACTTCTGGGTCGTCACCGGTCTACAATCTGTCGAGAAATCAAACGTGGTTCAGTAGATCAGGTACAGGATAAGAATGGGAAACGAACCTATTTCAGCACCTATTTCGCTGATAGTGGACAACGTGTCTATGAAACCAATCGCCGAAAGTGTTCTTATCTCAAGTTGAATGATTGCTCCGCGATGACTGTCCCTGCAGATTCAACATTACCAGGTGAAGGTGGCGATGTCCCAGTTATTCCAGACGTTCCAGGTTATGTTCCAGTTAATCCAGGTACGAATGAGCCGTTGAAACCAGTAGATCCAGAAGATCCATCTAAAGGCTACATTCCACCAGTTCCAAGCAATCCATGTGAAGATACACATATTCCTTATGTACCAGTTAAGGATGATGGTCAACCAGGTGAGCCAGGTACTGATGATAAGCCAGGTGGACCAAATGGTGGCGGTAACAACCCAGGTTCCGACACTCCAGCACAACCATTTACAGCTAGACAATTGCCAAACACTGGTGAATCTTCATCAGTAGCAGGTGTTCTCGGAGCAGCAATGCTGGTTGCATCCCTTGGCCTTGCAGGCAAACGCCGTCGTCGCGAAGACTAGGCAACAACTTCCCATCTTAGCATGGGGATCATTGAGTAGGAGCAGTCAGCCCTATCTGCTGAGGGCCCTCTCCTCTTGATTATATTAAGCTTCATATGATGTGATTGGAAACGTCCTCCCTCTTAACCAATCGCATCTGTAGGAGATAGACTCTATTGTCAAAACTGATAGGAGAGTTTTTTTGTTACTTTTAACAAAAAAATAAATATTGATTAAATCGCTAAAATGGTAGAAATATTGATTATTTGGCCGCATTTTTGCATAAAAATCTACCACATCTCCTGAAAATGAGAAATTCCTCTCATATTGATTGCTAAAAACTTCATGATTGCATCCGCTTTCTTTGATAAAGTATAGGTGAACAGGCGAGGAAATACTTACTCAACCTTGCCACAAAGAAAAAAATATATATTAGGAGGTACTGAGATGTCTACACATCCCATTCACGTTTTTTCAGAGATTGGTAAACTGAAAAAAGTTATGTTGCACCGGCCAGGTAAGGAACTTGAAAACTTGATGCCGGACTATTTGGAGCGCTTCCTCTTCGATGATATTCCATTCTTAGAAGAAGCTCAGAAGGAGCACGATGCTTTCGCTCAAGCCCTGCGCGACGAAGGAGTAGAGGTTCTCTATCTGGAGCAATTGGCAGCGGAATCCTTGATTAGCCAAGAAGTTAAAGAACAATTCATTGATGAATACCTGAATGAAGCAAATGTCCGCGGACGTGCAACCAAAAAAGCCATTCGCAAGTTGCTCTTGGCGATTGAGGACAATCGTGAGTTGATTGAAAAGACCATGGCAGGTGTGCAGAAGTGTGAATTGCCAGCGATGCCTGAGGAAGAAACTGGTTTGACAGACTTGGTAGAATCCAGCTATCCATTTGCCATTGACCCAATGCCAAACCTTTATTTCACTCGTGACCCATTTGCGACTATTGGTAACGCGGTGTCTCTTAATCACATGTATGCGGAGACTCGTAACCGTGAAACGCTTTATGGAAAATATATTTTCACCTACCATCCTGACTATGCAGGTAAGGTGCCATTGGTTTACAATCGTGATGAAACCACTCGTATCGAGGGCGGTGACGAGCTTGTCTTGTCTAAAGACTTGTTGGCGGTTGGTATTTCTCAGCGGACAGATGCGGCTTCGATTGAAAAACTGCTCATCAATATCTTTGAACGTGGCGTTGGCTTCAAGAAAGTGATTGCCTTTGAATTTGCCAATAGCCGTAAGTTCATGCACCTGGATACGGTCTTCACCATGGTGGACTATGATAAATTTACCATCCACCCTGAGATTGAAGGAACCCTGCGTGTCTTCTCTGTGACTTATGAAAATGAAACCCTGCACATCGAAGAAGAGCATGGTGATTTAGCGGAAGTATTGGCAAGCAATCTGGGTCTTGAGAAGGTTGATTTGATTCGTTGCGGTGGCGGTGACCTGGTTGCTGCTGGTCGTGAGCAATGGAATGATGGTTCCAATACCTTGACTGTGGCACCTGGTGTGGTTGTTGTTTACAAGCGTAATACCATCACCAATGCGATTTTGGAATCCAAGGGACTTCGCTTGATTAAGGTTAGCGGTAGTGAATTGGTTCGTGGTCGTGGTGGTCCACGATGTATGTCAATGCCGTTTGAGCGGGAAGATATTTAAGATGAAGAATGAAAAACTTGTGGTCGGCTCGCAGGCCTGGGAACGGGCATGTTCCATCTATGTGCGATTCCAAGTTTTTGTCCTGGAGCGCTCGATTCATCTCGAAGATGAATTTGATAGCCATGATCAAGAAGGACGTGTCTATGCGAATCTATTGATTGATGAAGAACCTGTCTCAACTGGTCGCTTTCTTCCAATAGGTTCAGGGAGAGCGCGGTTGACACGGATTGCTACCTTGGCCAGTCATCGGGGTAAGGGCTATGCTAGAAGTATCATCATGGCCCTGGAAGACTATGCCAGAGAGGTAGGTATTCACCACTTGGATATCCATTCGGAGCTGACGGCTAAGACCTTTTATGAGTCTTTGGGATATGTGGCCAGTTCAGAGCTTTACCAGGAAGATGGGGAATGGTGCCAGACCCTGTCAAAACGATTAGACAATGATTAGAATCTATATTCACAGTTCGGCACCTGAACTAAGGTAGTTTTTATGAAATACAGTCAGTATTCCAGCAAAAAACTATCTCTTATCTACATTTACCTCACTTGTGAATACAGCTTTTTAGAAGAGGAAAGACAAATGACAAATATTTTCAAAGGAAGACATTTCCTAGCAGAAAAAGATTTTACACGCGCAGAATTGGAATGGTTGATTGATTTTGCGGCACACTTGAAGGATTTGAAACAGCGCAATATTCCGCATCGTTATTTGGAAGGGAAAAATATTGCTCTCTTGTTTGAAAAAACGTCCACTCGTACCCGTGCGGCCTTTACAGTAGCTTCCATTGACCTGGGTGCTCATCCAGAATATCTGGGTGCCAACGACATTCAATTGGGCAAGAAAGAGTCAACTGAGGACACCGCAAAAGTTTTGGGCCGGATGTTTGACGGGATTGAATTCCGTGGCTTTAGCCAAAAAATGGTCGAAGAATTGGCAGAATTCTCTGGCGTACCTGTCTGGAATGGCTTGACCGATGCTTGGCATCCAACACAGATGTTGGCCGATTATTTGACCGTCAAGGAAAACTTCGGCAAGTTGGAAGGTGTGACTTTGGTTTACTGTGGCGATGGCCGCAATAACGTTGCTAATTCTCTCTTGGTGACTGGTGCTATTCTGGGTGTTAATGTGCATATTTTCTCACCAAAAGAACTCTTCCCAGATGAAACAGTCGTGGAATTGGCGCAAGGATTTGCCAAGGAAAGTGGCGCGCGTATCCTGATTACGGATGATGCGGACGAAGCAGTTAAGGGCGCAGATGTCCTTTATACGGACGTTTGGGTGTCTATGGGTGAAGAAGCTAAGTTTGAAGAACGGGTGAAAATGCTCAAACCTTACCAAGTTAATATGGATTTGGTGAAAAAAGCTGGCAACGAAAATCTCATCTTCTTGCATTGCTTGCCTGCCTTCCACGATACCAATACCGTTTATGGCAAGGATGTGGCTGAGAAATTTGGCGTAGAAGAAATGGAAGTGACAGACGAAGTCTTCCGCAGCAAATACGCTCGTCATTTTGACCAGGCTGAAAACCGCATGCACACAATCAAAGCAGTCATGGCTGCGACCTTGGGTGATCCATTTGTGCCAAGAGTGTAATATAGAAGTATAAAATTGCTTGCTGGTCAATCTCCGAGATATTGGAGGTTGAGAAGTAGGTTGATGAAATGACAGCAGCAGTGGGTGGGCTGGCTTTTGACGAGTCAGTCCTCCCTTCAAGAGAATCGTGAAAACGGTTTCCTAAATAAAAGAGAGGAGTGATCTTGTTCTATGGCAAATCGTAAAATTGTCGTGGCTTTGGGTGGAAATGCCATTCTATCATCCGATCCATCAGCCCAGGCCCAGAAGCAGGCCTTGGTTGACACAGCCAAGCACCTGGTTAAGTTGATAAAAAATGGTGATGACTTAATCATCACACACGGAAATGGTCCGCAGGTAGGCAATCTGCTGTTGCAAAATTTGGCGGCTGATTCTGAGAAAAACCCTGCCTTTCCACTGGATAGCCTGGTGGCCATGACCGAAGGCTCTATCGGCTTTTGGTTGCAAAATGCCCTGGAAAATGAGTTGGCCAAGGAAGGCATTAAGAAGGATGTCGCTTCAGTAGTGACCCAGGTCATTGTTGACAAGGCAGACCCTGCTTTTGAGAATCTGACCAAGCCAATCGGTCCCTTCTATACAGAAGAGGAAGCCAAGGCTGAAGCGGAAAAAACAGGAGCAACCTTTAAGGAAGATGCTGGTCGTGGTTGGCGCAAGGTCGTTGCCTCACCAAAACCAATTGGTATCAAGGAAATCGGCACCATCCGTACCCTCTTGGATGCAGAGGAAGTGATTATTGCCGCAGGTGGTGGTGGTATTCCGGTTATTGAGGAGGCTGATGGCACCTTGACAGGGGTAGAGGCTGTTATTGATAAGGATTTTGCCTCTCAATGTCTGGCTGAACTGGTCGATGCAGATCTCTTTATCGTTCTGACAGGTGTGGACTATGTCTATGTTAACTTTAACAAACCAAATCAAGAGAAGTTGGAGCGCGTGACGGTGGCAGAATTGGAAGAATACATCAAACAAGGCCAATTTGCACCAGGTTCTATGCTGCCTAAGGTAGAGGCGACGATTGCCTTTGTCAATCATAAGCCAAGCTCCCAGGCAGTTATCACCTCTCTTGAAAATCTCGGTGCCTTGATTGAATCAGAAAGTGGCACCATCATTGTCAAAAGTTAAGCAGTAAATGAAAAGGAAGAGGGCCTAGCCAAGGGTAATTGTGAGGACTTGATTTCGGACTATGTTATAATAACAAGGATTGATTCTGGAAGTCGGACCTGCTTGTCCGAGCTTCTGGATAGAGAAGAGGGGAAGAAAGATGGAAATACAAGCCTTTGGTGTAGAAGAATGGCTCAATGAGTGGGAAACTCAAGCCAAATATGATATTGCAGGTAGTTCGATTGCTTCAATGACCTTGGAAGAGGTCTTGGCTTTGGGAGATGGCCAGGCGGTAATGGGGGATTTATTGCAAGCCAAGATGAACTACGGCTGGATAGAAGGTTCACCTGCCTTTAAGGAAGAAGTTGCCAAGTTATACGAGACAGTCAGTGTCGACTCGATTCTTCAGACCAATGGAGCTACAGGGGCCAACCACTTGGCCATCTACGCCTTGATCCAGCCAGGAGATCATGTGATTTCTCTCTATCCGTCCTACCAACAGTTGTATGATATTCCTCGTTCTTTTGGGGCGGAGGTAGACTTGTGGCGGATTGATGAGAAGCGTGATTGGTTGCCTGACTTGGAGGACTTGAAGTCCCTCCTTCGGCCAAATACCAAGATGATTTGTATCAATAATGCCAACAATCCGACGGGGTCTGTTATGACCAGGGATTTTTTGGAGAAAGTGGTTGAACTGGCTCGGAGTGTGGGTGCCTATATCTTGTCAGATGAGGTCTATCAACCCTTGGAAGAAGGGATGGATGTGCCTGCTATCGTTGATTTGTACGAAAAGGGCATTTCGACCAATAGCCTGTCTAAGACTTATTCCATTCCTGGGATTCGGGTCGGTTGGGTGGCAGCCAACAAGGAATTGTCGGATTTGTTTCGCAAATATCGAGATTACACCATGATTTGTGCTGGTGTGATTGATGATGCCTTGGCGACTCATGTATTGAAAAATAAGGCAGCCATCCTGGAGCGCAATCGCCGTCTGGTAGAAGGCAATCTGCGGATTCTCCAGGATTGGGTAGAACATGAGCCCCATGTGCAACTGGTCTTCCCAAAACAGGTATCAACTTCTTTTATTCGATTGGATATTCCAGAAGATACGGAGAGTTTCTGCCTCCGTCTCTTGCAGGAGGAGGGGGTCTTGCTGGTACCGGGCAATCGCTTTGATATGCCGGGCTTTGCGCGACTGGGCTATTGTACCCATCGGTCAATTCTCCAAGAAGGCTTAAAGCGCCTGTCTGCCTTCCTGCGTCAGTTTGACGACCTGGATTAACTTTATTCATTTACTTGCTCAAACCTCTTTTGATAAAAGGCTTGGCGATTAGCTTAGAAATCTATTTTCTAAGTCTAAGATTGTTCCAGCCTGTGTATTTGTATGTAGGAATCTGTATTCACAGAGCAGTGCATTTGGCTATGACTGGTTATCTGTCAATCATCCTAGTTTTTTTAGAATATCTTGTATTCTTGAAGAAATTATCTTGATAAGAAAAACTTTCTGGTCTAAATGTTCCTTGCTTGTGTATAGAGCTTCTAAGTGTTTTTCCTGTGAAAAACAATCATGTAAAAATATATTAGGAGGTTTTTTGCCATGAGCGAAAAAGTAAAAAAAGGCTTTAAAATGCCTTCATCTTACACTATACTCATGCTCATTATTGCCGCGATGGCAGTGATGACCTGGATTATTCCTGCGGGTCAATATCAGGTTGATGATGCGGGAAACTTTATCACAGGCACCTATGAAGCTGTGGACTCAAATCCGCAGGGTATTTGGGATGTCTTTATGGCTCCGGTTCGGGCTATGCTGGGCCACGGAGCAACATCAGCTGCCATTGATGTCTCCTTCTTCATCTTGATGGTGGGGGCTTTCCTGGGAGTTGTGAATGAAACTGGAGCGCTGGACGTAGGGATTGCCTCTATCGTGAAGCGCTTCAAGGGCCGTGAAAAATGGTTGATTTACATCCTTATGTTCCTCTTTGCCCTGGGTGGTTCGACCTATGGTATGGGCGAGGAAACCATGGCCTTCTTCCCTCTGTTAATTCCGGTTATGATGGCGGTTGGCTATGATAGTCTGACTGGTGTTGCCATTATCCTCTTGGGTTCACAGATTGGCTGTTTGGCTTCAACGGTCAACCCATTTGCGACTGGTGTGGCATCAGCGGCAGCAGGGGTTTCCATCGCAGATGGTATGATCTGGCGGATTGTATTTTTCATCGTTATCCTCGGTTTAGGCATGTTCTTTGTGGCATCTTATGCGGAAAAAGTGAAAAAGGATCCTACCAAATCACTGGTCTACAACCAGCGTGAAGCAGACATGGAGCATTTTAATGTTAATGCCGACCGTGAGGTCAATGATACCTTGACACCTGCCCAAAAACGTGTGCTGGTCCTCTTCTTCCTAACCTTTGTATTCATGATTTTGAGTTTCATTCCTTGGGAAGACTTGGGCGTGAATTTCTTTACAGATATCAAAGAATGGCTGATTTCCATTCCAGTTCTTGGTCAAATTGTGGGGATTACGACCTATCCATTTGGATGGTGGTACTTCCCAGAAGGCGCTATGCTCTTTGGTGTAGCCGGTGTTATGATCGGTATTGTCTACGGTATGGAAGAAGAACGCCTGGTCAAATCCTTCTTGAATGGTGCAGCCGACCTGCTCAGCGTTGCCTTGATTTGTGCGGTGGCGCGTGGTATCCAGGTCATTATGAACGATGGTATGATTACAGCTACCATCCTCAACTGGGGTGAAGTTGGTCTGCAAGGCCTATCTCCTCAAGTCTTTATCATCCTGACCTATCTCTTCTATCTGCCAATGTCCTTCTTGATTCCATCAACTTCAGGTTTGGCAGGAGCTTCTATGGGTATCATGGCTCCTTTGGGCGAATTTGTCAATGTGCCTGCTAGCCTGATTATCACAGCCTTCCAGGCAGCGTCTGGTGTCCTTAACCTGGTAGCACCGACATCTGGTATTGTAATGGGTGCCCTGGCTCTAGGACGTATCGAAATTGGTACCTGGTACAAATACGTTGGTAAATTGATTGCTGCTATCATTGTGGCTTCCATCCTCATTCTGGCAGTAGCAACCTTCTTTTAGACTAGGCAATATAGCCAACTACCCATGAATGTTTTCCGACTATCGGATAGAATGGAGGTATTGAGGTGACAAGGAATTTTATCAGAGAGGAAGACAAGCAGGCTTGTCTAGCGGCCATTCAAGATTTGGTCGCCTTCCCCTCTATTTTACAAGAACATCAAACCAAGACACCATTTGGTCAACCGATTCAGGATGCCTTAGAATTTACCCTGGACCTTTGTCGTCAGCTAGGTTTTTCAACCTATCTGGACCCGGCAGGCTATTACGGCTATGCTGAGGTGGGGCAGGGTCAGGAACTTTTAGCCATTCTCTGCCATTTGGATGTGGTGCCGGCTGGTGACCTGACCAAGTGGAAGACGCCCCCTTTTGAGGCTGTGATAAAGGACGGTCTCATGATTGGGCGGGGGGTGCAGGATGACAAGGGACCATCCATGGCTGCGCTCTTTGCGGTCAAGGCCCTGATGGATGCTGGTGTGACCTTTACAAAACGTGTGCGTTTTATCTTCGGAACGGACGAGGAAACGCTCTGGCGTTGTCTCCATCGCTACAATCAGCTGGAAGAAGAGGCTACAATGGGCTTTGCACCGGATTCATCCTTCCCGCTAACCTATGCTGAAAAGGGGCTCTTGCAGGCCAAACTCCATGGTCCAGGTCAGGGAGATTTGCACCTGGAGGCTGGGACGGCCTACAATGTAGTACCAGCTAAGGCTTGCTATTCTGGGCATCTCCTAGCCAGCGTTATTGCTGAGTTGAAGCAATTGGGCTTTGATTATGAAATGGATGACGACAGGGTTGTCGTACTCGGTCTGTCCAAACACGCCAAGGATGCGGCCCAGGGTGTCAATGCCATTGTGCGCTTGGCCAAGGCTCTGGATAAGTTTGAGCAGCACCCAGCTTTGGACTTCATTGCTAATACGATTGGGGAGGACGCGACGGCTCAGGGCTTATTTGGAGATGTAAGTGATGAGCCGTCTGGTGCTCTGAGTTTCAATATTGCGGGCCTGACCATCGATTCCCACCGGTCTGAAATTCGTCTGGATATTCGCATTCCAGTCCTGGCAGATAAGGACCAGCTGGTGGAGACTCTGTCTGTTAAGGCAGCAGCTTTGGGTTTGACCTATGAGGAATTTGACTATCTCCCATCCCTTTATGTCCCTCTGGACAGCCAGCTAGTGACTACGCTGATGGCTGTTTATCAGGAAAAAACAGGTGATTTAGACAGTCAGCCCATCTCATCTGGAGGAGCAACCTTCGCTCGGACCATGCCAAATTGTGTGGCCTTTGGGGCTTGCTTCCCCTCAACGCCACAAACTGAGCATCAAGAAAATGAACGAATGCCCCTGGGAGACTTGTATAAGACCATGGACATCTATGCTGAGGCGGTCTATCGCCTAGCAGGCTCTGATCAATAGAAGTTGGAAAGTTATCGGCTTCTAGTAGCTGATTGGAATTCCACTTCCAAATTGTGTTCTTATCAAAACCTGTGTCTGCTGGCTCTATGTGGATACAGGTTATTTTTTGCACTGATTTCAGAATGGAGGAAATCATGAAGAAAAAGTTATCGGCTATACTGTTGCTTTTGTGCAGTAGTCTATGGATTGGTCAGCCAATCGTGTCAGCCTGCACGGGTTTTGTCATCGGTAAGGACCTGACCACAGATGGTTCCTGGCTTTATGGACGGACAGAAGACCTGGAACCAAATCACAATAAGACCTTCCGCGTTTATCCACGGACGGAAAATGAGCAAGGGGCCAAGTGGGAAGACCAGTCTAATGGTTTTACCTATCCTTTGCCAGCAGTATCTCACAAATACACAGCGGTACCCGATGTTACTCCGGAGTACGGTGTCTACGACGAGGCTGGTTTTAATGAACATGGCCTGTCAATTTCAGCGACCGTTTCTGCAACGGCAAATGATGATATTCTAAAATTGGATCCCTATGTAGAAGATGGATTGGCAGAATCTTCCATGACCAGTATTGTTCTCCAATATGCTAAAACGGCCCGTGAGGCTGTAGACCTGGTCGCAAAAATTGTGACTGAAAAGGGCTCAGCAGAAGGGAATATTGTCCTCTTTGCGGACAAGGAAGGCATCTGGTATATGGAAATCTTGTCTGGTCACCAGTATGTAGCCATCAAATTCCCAGCAGATAAGTTTGCTGTCTTTCCAAATACCTTCTATCTAGGTCATATTGATTTTTCGGATAAGGAGGGCGTGATTACTTCTGACAATGTCAAAGGTTTGGCGGAAGAAGCGGGTACCTACAAGGAAGTGGACGGTCAGTTTCATATTGCCCAATCCTACAATCCACCGCTATCAGACGCCAACCGTTCGCGGTCATTTTCAGGCATCAAGTCATTGGACCCGGATTCCAAGGTGACCTACGAAGATGATTACTATGAATTATTGCACACGACGGATAAAAAATTGGGCTTGGAAGATGCCATGGCCCTGCAGCGAAACCGTTTTGAAGGCTTGGATTTGAAACCTCTGGACCAAATGGAATTGGACGGTAAGGGCAAGCCTGAGAATAAGAATGCTATCGATGGCTATGCCTATCCGATTTCTAATGAAAATGTCATGGAGGCCCATATCTTCCAGCTCAAGGATGAATTGCCTGTAGAAGTCGGTGGCGGAGTGATGTGGTTAGCCATGGGAAGTCCGCGCAATGCACCTTATCTACCGTATTTTGGTAATATCACAGACACCTATAAGGCCTATCAGGACACCAGCACAGAATACAGTGCGGATTCTTGGTACTGGGTTATTTCTCATATCAACGATATGGTAGCTCAATATCCAGATGAATTTGGTACGGAAGTCATTGACCAAGTCAAGAGTCTGGAAGCGGACTGGATCAAGGAACAGGATGTATTGAACCAGGAAATCATTTCCCTGGTAGCTGAAAATCCTGAAGAGGCAAGCAAACACGCCACTGAAACCAGTATCAAGCGGGCGGAAACAACCTTTGCCCGTCTGAAAGAGATTGAGAAGGACTTGGAAGCGCGTGTCGCTACTCTAGAAGCAGAAGCAGCGCCTGAGAAAAAAGAAGAGACCAGTGAGGAAAAATCATCTTCCATGAATGTCCTTCCTTACGCCCTACTAGGCCTTGCTGCAGTTGCCAGCGCAGTTTATTTGTTCAAAAAGAAAAATACAAAATAATCTATTTTGAACTACTCTGAAATAGGTATCTTAATAAAAAAAACTCCTAGCTCACTTTGGAACTAGGAGTTTTTGTCACTTACTTGGAAAAGAAGAAGGGGGGTGTGTAGTGCTTGAGCTCTTCAAAGCAGGTCAGCGCTGCTTCCTCGTCCTGACAGATAATCAGGCAAACATCATCTCCGCAGACGGTTGCAATGATTTCAGGAATTTCCATGGCATCTAGGATAGAGCCAAAGGTTCCGGCCAGACCAGGTAGGGTCTTCAGAACCACCTGGTGTTGCACGGGTTTCAAAACGACCAGAGCGTCCTCCATATAGAGGCGGAGCCGCTTTTCCCACCGAGATGGCGCTATCGGATTGATGATATAGTGGGCGGAGTTTGCTTCATTGACCTTAACAAGATTGAGCTGTTTGATATCGCGCGACAGGGTGGACTGGGTGACCGTCACACCGTTGGTCTCTAGCAAGTCTTGTAACTCCTGCTGGGTGTGGATTTTCTTTTCCAGGACCAGGGAGAGGATGAGTTGGTGCCGACTTTCAATTTTATTCATTGCAAACTCCTTTATACAGTGCAATCCTTATTGGATAAACATGGCATCGCCAAAACTGAAGAAGCGGTATTGGTGGTCTACGGCGTGTTTATAAGCTTCCAAGACAAATTCCCGGCCGGCAAAGGCAGATACCAGCATGACCAGGGTTGATTTGGGTAGGTGGAAGTTGGTAGAAAAGGCATCGACAATGCGGAACTGGTAGCCGGGCTTGATGAAAATATTGGTCCAGCCAGAGTCAGCTTCCAGTCGGCCGTCAAATTTATTGCCGATGGTTTCAAGGGTGCGAATCGAGGTGGTGCCGACAGCGACAATGCGTCCGCCAGCAGCCTTGACCTGGTTGAGTATTGTTGCAGCCTCGGCCGTCAAGGTATAGAATTCTGAGTGCATCTCATGCTCATCCAGATTATCAGCTGATACTGGTCTAAAGGTTCCCAATCCCACATGGAGGGTCAGATAGACTAGCTTGACACCCTTGGCCTCGATTTTTTGGAGCAATTCTTCTGTGAAATGGAGACCAGCTGTCGGTGCCGCCGCGGAGCCATTTTCCTTGGCATAGACGGTCTGGTAGCGGTCGCGGTCTTCTAGGGTCTCATGGATATAGGGCGGAAGTGGCATTTCTCCCAGGCTTTCTAAGACTTCTAGGAAAATGCCCTCGTAGGCAAATTCGACGATGCGACCACCGTGTTCCAATTCCTGGGTCACTGTGGCGGTCAATCTGCCGTCTCCAAAGGCGACAGTAGCACCGACCTTGAGCCGCTTAGCTGGCTTAGCAAGAACTTCCCACTGGTCACCCTGGGTATTTTTCAGGAGCAAAAATTCCACATGACCACCAGTCTCAGGCTTAAAGCCGTGGAGACGGGCCGGTAGGACACGGGTATTGTTCATAACCAGGGCATCTCCTGGATTGAGCTGGTCGATGATGTGGTCAAAATGGCTGTCCACCATGGTCTGTTTTTCCCTATCCAGGATGAGCAGGCGGGAGCTGTCCCGTTTTTCAAGAGGAACTTGAGCAATCAGCTCTTCGGGTAATTCAAAATCAAAATCTGTTGTTTTCATATCAACTCCTTACAAAAAAATAGCGTATAAAAAGTAGGCCAGAACTAAAAATGGTGATGCAATCAATAGTCCACCAATCCCATAGAGAATACGCTTGAGCAGGACTTGATTTTTCACAAAATACCCAATCAGACAGAGGATATTTCCCAGAAAAAATAGAATGAGTAAATCTTTTAACATACCTTCATTATAGCATTTTTAGGGGGAATAGGCTAGCAGGATGGGAATTGTAAGCAAGATGACTTGACAAAAATTGGTATATACCATATAATAAAATTAGGAAAACGGTCTATACCAAAAAGGAGGTTACCATGAAAGTTCATGTAGTTGAAAATCAAGCAGAAGGCGCAGCTTTGGCCTTCAATTTATTAAAAGAAAAATTAGCCGGCGGTGCCAAGGTCCTCGGTTTGGCAACAGGTTCCAGTCCTCTGGAATTTTACAAACTCATCCGCGAGAGCGACCTGGACTTTTCTGACCTGATCTCGGTCAATCTGGACGAATATGTCGGGCTAGGCGAGGAAAGTAATCAGTCCTATATCTATTTTATGAAGGAACAACTCTTCAATAGCAAACCCTTCAAGCAGTCCTACCTGCCAAATGGATTGGCTGAGGATGCGGCAGCTGAAACAGCCCGCTACAATCAAATTTTGGCAGACAAACCCATCGATTTTCAAATCCTGGGTATCGGTCGCAACGGCCACATCGGCTTCAATGAACCAGGGGCGCCCTTTGACGGTCAGACTCACTTGGTTGATTTGGCTCCTTCGACCATCGAGGCCAACAGTCGCTTCTTTGAGACCATTGAGGAAGTGCCAAAACAGGCTATTTCCATGGGGATTGCTAACATCATGGCGGCAAAAACCATTGTCCTCATGGCCTATGGACCTGAAAAAGCCGACGCCATCAAGGCAACAGTGGAAGGGCCAGTGACCACAGATGTCCCTGCCAGCGTCCTTCAGAACCACGAGGATGTAGTCCTCATCGTGGACCAGGCAGCAGCCAGTAAATTAGCATAACAGACAAAACCGACTACCATTTTTGGCAGTCGGTTTTTTAGGATTCAAGGTCAGCTTCTACACGATTGCGGTGGCGGAAAGAGATGACGAGCATCATAAATGAACTAGCAACCAGTATAGCGGCAATCAAGGTTAGATAGTGGTGGAAGGCTATCAGAAGAATGATGGTGCTGAATACCAGAATGGCATATTGAAGCCAAACCATTTTATTCAGTCGATAAAGGTCTTGGTTGTAGCGACTGGTCATTAGGATTCCTAGATAGTAGAGGAAGTAACCAATGAGTAGGAAAGGCAAACCCAAACTAGCGTGCTCACCCGGTAAAACCTCCACAGCAACTGTAAAAAAGTTGAGGCCTAAAACCAGTACCATATGGGCATAGAGTAAGGTGGCTACATTTGTCTTTTGATGGTGATTGATATTGAGATAGGTTTGCGAAATGTAAAACATAAAGGAGAACGCCATTGCCAAGAAGAAGAGAACACTAGTGAGCAGATGCGTCTGAATCGGATAATTCTTCAAAATCGCAATGACCGTTTCACCAAAGGTAATAATGGTAATCAACTGACACCGTTCAACGATGTGAGGAAAGTTCATAGCATCGTGACTGAGTTTGTCCTTGAAGAAATAGGAAATAATATACGGGAGATATAAAAGCAAGAGGCTCTTTTCATCATAGGTCCAGAAATTAAAGTAAATAGCTACCGAAGTCAAGAAAAATACCAGCACATAAATCCCAAATATATAGAGACTATTTTTTATATCTGCCGTAAAACCGATTTTCCGCCCCCGAAGGTAGTACTGCAAGCAAAGTATCGAATATGACAGGTTCAAAAAGATAGTAAAGGGCAGGGCTGTTGCTTCAAAATCATGACTAAAGGTTAGAGACAGTTGTCCCACTACAAACATAGAAGCGATGATAGTGAAAATATCCAATAAATCTCGCTCACCATATTTGTTGAGATAGATGGTTTCGTTGATTCACAGGGTCATAATAATCAGGTTGGCGGTGATAAAGGTTAGAATTTCCCTGAGACCGATATGGTCACCGTGCAAAAGTCCAGTCAGTGAAGAAGTGGCCAGAACAAAGACCAAATCATAAAATAATTCATAGTTTGATACGCGTTTTGCGATAATTTCAGACAAGTCAATCTCCTTTTCAAAAAATCTGACCTATTATACCATACGAAAAGGGAGGATGTCATCTCCCTTTGTTTCTTATAGTGTCCAGTCCAAGTCTGGTCCGACTGGGACAATACCTGTTGGGTTAATGGTCTTGTGGCTACCGTAGTAGTGCTGTTTGATATGGTCAAAGTCAACCGTCTCCGCAATACCAGAGTGGTTGTAAATCCGCTTGGTGTATTTCCACAAGTTTGGATAGTCCACCAAGGCCTTGATATTGCATTTGAAATGTCCAAAGTATACAGGGTCAAATCGCACCAAGGTGGTAAAGAGACGCAGGTCAGCCTCGGTTAATTGATTGCCAACTAGATAGTCCTTATCTACTAAATGTTCTTCCAATTTCTCCAAGGCAGCAAAGAGATTTTTGACTTCTTTTTCATAGACTGCCTGATTGGTTGAAAAGCCCGCCTTGTAAACACCATTGTTGATGTTTGGATAGACAAAGTCATTCATGGCATTAATCTCAGCCTGCAAGTCTGCTGGATAATAATCATCCTGATTGCCCGTGATGTCATTGAAGGCGGTATTGAACATCCGCATAATTTCGGCAGACTCGTTGCTGACGATGGTATTGGTTTTCTTATCCCATAGAACAGGAACAGTCACACGACCAGTGTAGTTTGGATCCGCCTTGAGGTAGACTTGATAGAGATATTTGCTACCCAAAATACTATCGCCAATGACCCCAGGACCTTCCTCGAAGGTCCAACCATTTTCCAGCATGAGGGGATGGACGACAGAGAGGGAAATGTGGTCCTCCAAGCCCTTGAGTTTGCGCATCATCAAAGTTCGACTGGCCCACGGACAGGCTAGAGAAATGTAGAGGTGGTAGCGGCCGCTTTCAGCCTTAAAACCACCAGTTCCAGTTGGTCCAGCCTCTCCGTCAGCTGTAATCCAGTTACGAAATTGTGTGACTGTACGAACAAACTTGCCACCTGTTGACTTGGTGTCATACCATTGGTCTACCCATTTTCCATCTTGTAAAAGTCCCATAAGTTTAGTAGCCTCCTGTTTGAAAAAAGGAAATCCAAGAAGGACTCAGATTTCCGGTGTAAAAAAATATATCACTAATTATTAGTATAATCGACAAGCATTAACCTGTCAAGAAAAATGTTTTGTAGAAAATCGATACCGCACAAATTCAAGAATTCTAAGAAAACACGATAAAAACAGTCAAACTTGACTTGATTGGAAATTTATGGGATAATGCAAGGGAATTAAGGATTTGGCGCATATGTGCTAACAGAAATCCCCTAGGTCCTGCCAGACCAAGGGGATTTTTTCTGGGTTAGAAGACACTAACTGTGTATGTTACTTGTCGAAGCGGTTGTCTAACCATCACACCCCCAGCCAGCTAATAAATGCTTCAATGGCTGCAACAAGTACTATTTCGAGGATTTGACTCATAATCGTTACCATCCTTTCTAAGGCGGCATCGTTAGTGTCTTTGCTATCATACAATAATAAAAGAGCTAAAAAGAACTGTTTTTTTATAGTTGGTCTGCTGTCCAAACTGTGTTAAAATAGTTTTATGCGTTTAGACAAGTGTATGGAGGTGGCCAAGATTGGTTCCCGCAAGCAAGTAAAGAAATTATTCAAGGCCCAGCAGATATGGATTGACGATCAACCTGCTCATTCTCTCAGCCAGATTGTGGACCCAGCTCTGCAGGAAATTGTTATCCAAGGAAAACAGATAGCATTGGCAGGCGCTAGCTATTTTCTTCTTCACAAGCCGGCCGGAGTAGTATCAGCTGTGACGGATAGCCAGCATCAGACGGTCATCGACTGCATTCAGCCAGAGGATCGGGCGACTGGGCTATATCCAGTGGGGCGTTTGGATAGGGACACGGAAGGCCTGGTCCTCATCACCAACAATGGACCTCTAGGCTTTCGGATGCTCCATCCCAAGCACCATGTGGACAAGACCTATTATGTAGAGGTCAATGGCCCGCTTAGCCAGGATGCGCCCACTTTCTTTGCCTCAGGCGTAACCTTTTTGGACGGCACACGCTGCCAGCCCTGTCAGCTGACGGTTGATTTTTCTTCTTTGGAACATAGCAGAGCGACCATCCAGCTGTCCGAAGGCAAGTTTCATCAGGTCAAGAAAATGTTTTTAGCCTATGGAGTCAAGGTGACTTATCTGCGACGGATCAGTTTTGGCGGCTTCGCTTTAGGAGATTTACCTCTGGGTCAATACAGAACCTTAACCCAAACAGAAATCCAACATTTACTGACCTATTTCGATTGAGGAGAAAAGTATGAATCTATACGATTTTTCAGTGAAGAAAATGGACGGCAGCCAGCAAGACCTGTCTGATTTTGCTGGTCAAGTCTTGCTGGTAGTCAATACGGCACCGGGATGTGGTCTGGCACCCCAGTATAAGGAATTGCAGGAATTGTACGAAAGCTACAAAGATGAAGGATTTGTGGTTCTGGATTTTCCCTGCAATCAGTTTGCTAATCAAGCTAGTGGAACGGACCGAGAAATTCACCAAGCCTGTAGTCTAAATTTTGGTACGACCTTCCCTCGTTTCGCAAAAATCAAGGTTAATGGTCCCGAGGCGGATCCGCTCTATCAATGGCTGAAAAAAGAAAAATCCAGCCTTTTGGGCAAGAGCATTGAATGGAATTTTACCAAATTTTTGATTGACAGACAGGGGCGGGTTGTTAAGCGCTATCTGCCGATAACTCCACCTAGCAAGTTGAAAAAGGACATCGAAAAATTGCTGAAAATAAGAGCCTAGGTCTTTCCCGGGCTCTTATTATTTATAGATATTTCCGTGCAACTTCCAAGTCGCCGTCGTAAGGAGCATGCTCTCCATTGACAATCTGGTAGGCATCGGCGCCTTTCCCTGCGATAATGACCGCATCTTGACCACCAGTCGTTTGGCTCATGGCTTTTGCAATGGCTTCTTCACGGTCCAAGATAAAGTCGCTGGGTCTAGTCATGTAGGAACGAATTTCTGCGGCAATTGCTGCGGGATCTTCACGGTTGGGATCATCAGCTGTTAGAATGACCTCAACCTGTGGATAGTCATTGAGCAGAAGACCGAAGTCCTTGCGGCGACTTTCTCCCTTGTTGCCAGGAGCCCCAAGGATTAGGATAACTTTGCCTGTCTGGTGTTCCAATACGACATCGATCAGCTTTTTCACGCTGTCGCCGTTGTGGGCGTAGTCCACGAAGACCTTGGCACCGTTTTGCTGGGTCAGGACTTCCATACGGCCAGGGACATTGGTTTGGGCAATTCCTGTGTGAATGTCCTCCAGGCTCACACCCAAACGGAGACAGGCCAGTCCTGCTGCGATGGCATTTTCTTGGTTGAAACCACCGATCAGCTGAATGTCGTAGTGGCCAGCTAATTTGCCAGTCGCTGTGAAGTCAAAACCTGCTGACTGGCTAATCTGGTTTTCAGAAGTCGGTCCATAAAAGTCATGGTCTTTGGAGCTGACTTGCTCTTTCACGACTTCAAAATGGTCCATTCCAGCATTGACAATGACAGCTCTGCTATTGTCCATCAAAAGCCGCTTGTGATAGAAATAGTCCTCAAAAGTCGGATGTTCAATGGGGCCGATGTGGTCGGGGCTGATGTTGAGAAAAACGCCGACATCAAAGGTCAGCCCGTAAACCCGCTTGACCAGATAGGCCTGGCTGGACACCTCCATAATCAAGTGGCTCATGCCGTTTTGGACCGCCTCCGCCATCATGGCAAAGAGGTCCAGACTTTCGGGCGTGGTCAGGGTGGACTTGAAGAAGGTCTTACCGTCCAGTGTGGTGTTCATGGTCGAAAGCATGGCAGGCTTGTGGCTCTGTTTGAGAATGTTAAAAGCAAAATAAGCCGCCGTTGTCTTGCCCTTGGTGCCGGTGAAGGCCAGGAGTTTGAGATTTTTCTGGGGATGACCATGAAACTCCATAGCAATCAGGCTCATAGCCTGCTTGATGTCCTGGACGATGATGGCAGGAATGTCGACTTCGTAGTCGATTTCAGACACGTAAAAAGCAAGTCCAGCCTCGATAGCCTTTTCCAGAAATTCCTTCTTAAAAGCCAAACCCTTGGCAAAAAAGAGGGTCGTTGGGCTAACAGTCCGGCTGTCATAGCTGAGAGAGTCAAACTGGACATCCGTCCAAGTGCTATCAATCTGATTATTTTGTTTGATCTGGCGGAAGTTGTCATCCGCTTTTAAGATGTCTACTACACGTTCAATTTTTATCATGTTTCTATTGTAAACCTATCGAGGATATTTGACAAGTCAGGACAAGAAAACCCTCTCGGAAATGCACGAGAAGGCAAGTAACTATACAATGAATTCTAACCAGAATCCCAAGAAGACGATTCCGACACAAAGATAAATCAGCCAATCCTTTTTCAGATTGCCCTTCTTGGAAAAGAAGGATTGGTAGAGAGTGAAAGGAATCAAAATCGGTTGTAAGTATATCCACCAGTTATATTCATTGTCCAAAATAGCTCCCAAACTATATAGTATCAAGCAAATGGCCATGTAAAAATCCAGGCTGCGGTAAAACTGTTTGTTAAACTGTTTGAACATCCTAGTAGCCCCTATATATCACGATAGCACCAAGCCACAGAAGTAGCAAGGCAATGACAAGCCAAATGGTTCTGGTTTTCGAAAAGCGATGCTTGGGCTTGAAAAAGGCCCGATAAGCATGAATGAGCAGAGTCAGAGATAAAAACAGATTTAAAGGCAGGTACTGACTTTCCGGGTAACTAAGCCAGATATGTCCAATCTGAATCATCCAGAAAATCAACCAGTAAAACTCCGAATAGCGATAAAAATCTTTTTGGAATGTCATAGGAACCTCCTTTGAAAGCTCTTTCACAAGTATAGTATATCAATTCTTAAGGATGTTGTCCAGGATTTTTATGTAAATGTTCACAGGGTGTTATAGCTAAAAACTATAAGAAAGCTCTAGTTTTTCCTATAGGAAATCTTCGGTTTCTTTCTCAAAAATAAGCCAATTTCTGCTAGACTAGTAGATATAGAAACGAGGTAGAGAAGATGACAGAATTAAAAATAGATACGATTTTGGCCCGGACGGGCATAAATAGTGACGAGAAGTCGGGAGCCCTCATATCGCCTATCCACCTTTCGACTACCTACCAGCATCCGGAGTTCGGCCAGTCCACAGGTTTTGATTATACCCGCACCAAAAATCCGACCCGTGCTAGTTTGGAAAAAACTCTGGCAGCGATTGAGAAGGCGGACTATGCCCTGGTGACCAGCTCAGGAATGGCGGCTCTGGTCTTGCTTTTCAACGGCTTTCCAGTCGGCAGTCGAATTGTGGCAGCGCGTGATCTCTACGGCGGTTCTTTCCGCTGGTTTAACGAGCAGGAGAGTCTGGGGCGTTTCAGCTTTACCTATGCCAATAGCGAGGAGGATCTACTAGCGGCCATTGACGACCATACCGACTACGTTTTCCTTGAGACACCGACCAACCCGCTCATGGTGGAATTTGACATTGCTAAGGTTTCGGCTGTCGCCCATGCCAAAGGTGCCAAGGTCATTGTCGATAATACCTTTTACAGTCCGATTTATCAAAATCCTCTGACGCTGGGTGCTGACGTGGTCCTGCATTCTGCGACCAAGTATCTGTCTGGTCACAATGATGTCTTGGCTGGAGTTCTCATGACCAATGACCAGGCTATTTACGACAAGCTCTTCTATGACCAAAATACGACTGGTCCAACCCTGTCGCCGCTGGATGCCTACCTGCTCATGCGTGGTCTCAAAACCCTGTCGATCCGCATGGAACGTGCGACTCAGAATGCTCAGAAGATTGTGGCTTATTTGGAGAATAGCCCAGCAGTTACGCAGGTTTACTATACCGGCAAGGGTGGCATGATTTCTGTTAAGGTTGCAGATGAGGCGACAATTTCCCACATTCTCAACAGCCTTGAGATTTTTACCTTTGCGGAAAGTTTGGGTGGGGTGGAAAGTTTGATTACCTATCCAGCGACCCAGACCCATGCTGATATTCCAGCAGAAACCCGTCATTCCTATGGTCTGACAGACGATTTACTCCGTCTATCTATTGGAATTGAGGATGCGGATGATTTGATTGCTGATTTGAAACAAGCCTTGGAGGGATCAGATGACTAGCTATGATTTTACCAGCCGGCCCAACCGATTGGGCCAACATGCAGAAAAATGGCGTAAGGTGGAAGAGGATGCAGACCTCTTGCCACTGTGGATTGCGGACATGGATTTTGAGCCTTTACCAGAAATCCGCCAAGCCATCCGTGACTATGCTGACCAGCACATTTTTGGCTATCCCTATGCCAGCGAGGGGCTTTATCAGTCCATTATTGATTGGGAAAGAAACCAGCATGGCTACGAGATTGAGCGCGATAGCATTCTCTTGGTCGAAGGAGTTGTACCAGCTTTGACTATTGCCATTCAGGCCTTTACCAAGGAAGGTGATGCAGTCCTCATCAACACCCCTGTCTATCCTCCCTTTGCGCGGTCTATCAAGCTCAACAACCGTCACTTGGTGACTAATTCTCTTGTCAAGTCAGACGGAATTTTTACCATTGACTTGGAAAAATTAGAAAAAGACATCCTCGAAAATGAGGTCAAGATATATATTTTTTGTAATCCACACAACCCCGGTGGCCGTGTGTGGACCAAGGAAGAAGTGGCTGCTGTTGGCCAGCTCTGCCAGAAACATGGCGTCCTTCTGGTTTCAGATGAAATCCATCAGGATTTAGCCCTCTTTGGCAATCAGCACCAGTCCTTCAATACAGTTGATGACCGATTCAAGGAATTTTCGATTGTCCTATCGTCTGCGACTAAGACTTTCAATATTGCAGGCACCAAAAATAGCTTTGCCATTATTGAAAATCCAGAACTGCGGAAGATTTTTGCCAAACGTCAATTGGCCAATAACCAGCATGAAATTCCTGCTATCGGCTTGATTACTACCGAAACAGCCTTCCGTTACGGAGCCGATTGGTTGGCAGAATTGAAAAAAGTCATCGAAACAAATGTTGATTTTACAGTGGATTATCTGGAAACCCATACCAGGATTCAGGTCATGAAACCACAGGGGACTTATTTAATTTGGCTAGATTTTTCAGCTTACGGCCTGAGTCAGGCTGACCTTATGGAAAAATTAGAAAAAGAGGCTAAAGTCCTCCTCAATAATGGTCTGGTCTTCGGCAGCGACGGTAAGCAGCATGCACGATTAAATGTCGCAGCACCTTTTGATACCATCAAAGAAGCCAGCGAGCGGATTGCAAGGGTTTTTGGGAAGTGAGGCTAGTCTAGCATGAACGATAAAAGAGAAGAAAAGACAGAAAAAGAAAAGATGCTGGCGGGGCAGATGTACAATGCAGCAGATAGTGAATTGGTAGCCTTGCGGCAGCAGGCCAGAGTTTACCGCCAGGCCTTTAATGCTGCAGAGTTGGACAGCTCCAAACGAACAGAAATTGCCAAGCAGTGGCTGGGAACAACGGGGGAGCGGATTTACATCGAAGCACCTCTGACCTTGGACTATGGTTGCAATATCCACGTCGGAGAAGATTTTTATGCCAATTTCAACTGGACTGTATTGGATACTTGCCCTGTGACCATCGGAAAGAATGCTATGTTGGGACCAAATGTTCAGTTTTACACAGCCCTTCATCCGCTCAAGGCAGAGGAACGCATTGCTGGACCTGAATATGGAGCGCCGATTGAGATTGGCGATAATGTCTGGATTGGTGGGGGTGCTATTATCTTGGCTGGCGTGACCTTGGGTGACAACGTCGTGGTCGGAGCGGGTTCTGTCGTGACCAAATCTTTCGGAGACAATGTCGTACTGGCTGGCAATCCGGCCCGTGTTATTAAGACCATTGACTAGATAAAAAGTATTTTCAACTACAGTGATGATCTTCTTCTAAAATGAAAAAATGATTTCTATCTGGTTTTGGCAAGCTCTAGTTTTAGTAGAAGGTGTAGTTCCGGCTCTATCCATCGCAGTTCAAGCTTTTACAGCTGAGGGGGATGCAATTATGATCAATACTCCAGTATATCCCCTTTTTGCCAGTACTATTCGACTCAATCATTGACGGTTGATTAGTCAGCCTCTTCGTGTAGAAAATGACCAGTTTACACTTGATTTTCAGGCTTTGGAGCAAAAGATTGTTGAAGAGGGTGTCAAACTCTACATCTTCTGCAATCCCCACAATCCAGGTGGCAGAGTTTGGAGTCATCAGGAACTACAAGAGCTCGGTGCTATCTGTCAGAAGCATGGAGCATCTTAGTCTCTGATGAAATCCATCAGGACCTAACCCTTTTTGGACATGAGCACCATTCCTTCAATACGGTTTCCCCTAACCATAAGGAGTTTTCGGTCATTTTGTCTTCTGCAACCAAGACTTTTAATATAGCGGGAACAAAAAACAGCTTTGCCATTATTGAAAATCCTCAGTTGCGTAAAGCTTTTACCAAGAGACAATTGGCCAATAACCAACATGAAATCCCTAGACTAGGCTTGATTACCACGGAAGTTGCCTACCGACACGGAAAACCTTGGTTGGCCGCCTTAAAACCAGTTTTGGAAGAAAATATCTTGTTGGTCCAAGAAGAATTGAGTAAAAAGACGAATATCAAAGTGCTTAAACCACAAGGAACCTACCTGATTTGGCTGGATTTTTCAGCCTATGAACTCAGCCATCAAGAGCTAGCAGAGAAATTGTTGGAAGAAGCTCAACTGCATTTGAATGATGGATTGACCTTTGGAAAAGAGGGGGAAAAGCATTTCCGATTGAACGCAGCAACACCACAATTTGTCATCAAGGAAGCTTGTCGGAGACTGGTGGACGTGTTTGGGTAACTAAGAAATATTGAAAAATTCAATGTAGACCAAGCATTTTCTGGCCAAACAAATAATAACAGAATTATTATTGGTGTGAATACTAGTCTAGTCCATGAATGAAAATTTTTTTCAATTTTCCATATAGCAATAAAAATAGAAAAAGGAAGAGCTAGGCTATTCCTTTTTTTGTTGTTTTCGATAGTCAGTAGGACTCATGTGAAAGTAATTCTTAAAGGCTGTACTGAAGGTTAACGGATCATAATAACCGACGGAGTTTGCAATCTCTGTAATGGTTCGTTCAGGAGTTTCTAAAAGTTGGCAACTTCGATTCATCTTTACCTGAAGAATGTAGTCTTTGATGGCGTAGCCAGTTTCCTGTTTGAAAATTTTATAGAGATAACTTCGACTTAGAGCGAGCTGATCTGCAATTTCTGTCACCTTAATCGGTAGAGCGTAGTGACTGTGAATCAGCTTAATAGCATGGTGAACATAGCTTTTGGCAAGAGTACCGGCCTCTTTCAGTTGTTGATTGGGAAATTCTGCAACAAGGTAGGCAAGTAATTGATGAAGATGGCCGACCAGGATGTGCTCTGCCACCATTGGTAAGGGGTGTTTGTCTGTTTTGGTAATGTCTATCATTTTTTGTAAAATGGGGGACTGGAGGCTGGAATGCAGATAAAATTTTTCCAATAAGCGACTATGTTCAAGAATTGACTCAGCTTTTGACCCGCTAAAACCAACCCAAATATAAGTCCAAGGGTCTTGTCCATCTGCTTGGTAGAAGATGGCCTTGTTTTTAGGGAGGATAAACAAGTCGCCCGCAGCCAATTCAGTCGTTTCTCCGAGAATGCTAATTTTCCCCTTGCCCTCAGTGATAAAATGGAGGACATAATTATCTCGAATGGTTGGGCCAAAAGAATAGTTTTTATCACATTGTTCCGCACCGTAATGGTCGATATTTAGGTCAAAGTTATGGCTGTCTAGTTCATTGTAGCTATTTAGAATGTTCATAAGCTCTTCTCCTTAGGAAACATTATACCATATTCTAACAACAAAACCCTATTTTGTAAAACGCTTACATTTGTTAGAATAATTCATGTAATACAGATAGGAGCTGACAGTATGATTCAATACATAGAAGAACATGGCCTATTTCACATGAAAACAAGAGAATTTTCCTACGTGATAGAGGTGCTAGAAACAGGCGATCTGGTTCATCGTTATTTTGGTAAGAAAATTCAACAATTTAGCAATGGAAACAAAATAACATATTTAGACAGAGCCTTCTCGCCCAGTCCAATTACTGGAAATCGGACCTACTCACTGGATACTTTGTCCTTGGAATATTCCAGTAATGGTCTAGGAGACTTTCGGACAGCCTCTATTGATGTGCGAAATGAAATCGGCATTGCTTTGGATTTGAAGTACAAGCAACACCGGATTTATCAAGGTAAGCCCTCGATAGAAGGTCTACCAGCTAGCTTTGCTTCTGAAGAGGAAGTGGAGAGTTTAGAAATTGACCTCTATGATTCTCTAGCAGATGTAACAGTAACCTTGCAGTATGCGGCTTTCGAAGAAAGTAACTATCTTGCACGCTCGGCTCGAATCCAAACAGGTCGCTATCCCTCTAAGTTAGAAAAAGCCTTGTCCTTCACCTTGGATATGCCCCATAAGGACTTTGTCATCCATAGTTTGACAGGTCGCTATGCTTATGAAAAAGAGTGGACGAAAACGCCGATTACGAGTGGTACCTACTCTATTGGAAGCATTCGAGGGGCTTCAAGTCACTCGCGGACTCCTTTCTTAGCCTTGGCGGCTCCAACTGCTACAGAAGATAGTGGCGAAGTTTATACCGCCCAACTAGTCTATAGTGGAAACTTCACTGGTTTTGTGGAGACAACTGCTTTGGAAACAGTCCGTTGGGGCATGGGAATCAATGATACTAGCTTCAGCTGGAATTTGGCTTCCGGAGAAAGTTTTCAGACACCTGAGGTCCTCCTGTCCTTTACGGATAAAGGTTTTACAGGTATGACTCAGGATAGTCATGACTTCATCAAAAAACACTTGATTCGTTCTCAATTTGTCAATCAAGAACGACCGATTCTCATCAATAACTGGGAAGGAACCTACTTTGATTTTACAGAAGAGAAGATTCTTTCCATGGCCAGATTGGCCAGTCAGGCAGGCATTGAGTTATTTGTGCTTGATGATGGCTGGTTTGGAAAACGGAACAATGACGAGTCTTCCTTGGGAGATTGGATTGTCAACACAGACAAACTTCCGAATGGTTTAGCAGGTCTAGCAGATTCGATTCGGGCCTTAGGGATGAAATTTGGTCTTTGGTTTGAGCCAGAGATGATTTCCATAGATAGTGACCTCTATAGGCAACATCCAGATTGGGCTATTCATATTGATGGACGCGCACCAATTTACAGTCGAGAGCAGTTGGTACTGGATTTGTCCAAACCAGAAGTTTGTGACTACATTATCCAAGCTGTATCCGATGTGCTGAAATCTGCCAAAATCGATTATGTCAAGTGGGATATGAACCGCAATATCACCAGTATGTCTCAAGAATTTGCCAATGCTGTTTCTTACGAATTCCATCATCGCTATATGTTGGGGCTGTACCGAGTATTAGAAACTCTGACCAGTCGCTTCCCAGATATTCTCTTTGAATCCTGTTCAGGAGGTGGCGGTCGAAATGACTTGGGGCTGCTTTACTATATGCCACAGGCTTGGGCTAGTGACAATACAGACGCGATTGGACGCCTCTCAATTCAGGAAGGTACGGCCTTGCTCTACCCAACCTCTTCAATGGGTGCCCATGTATCAGCAGTTCCTAACCATCAAGTCGGTCGAATTACATCCTTGAAAACCCGAGGAAATGTGGCTATGATGGGCGGAGCCTTTGGTTACGAGTTAGATGTTACCCAACTGTCACCGGAAGAATTAGCAACTCTTACTGAACAGGTTGAAACCTTTAAGCAGATTCGCTCAACAGTCCAGTTTGGTGACCTCTATCGTTTGAAAAAAACGGCAAATACCTGGGCAGCCAACTATGTTGATGCAGATAAGAGTCAGGCTGTTTTGACTTTCGTAAAAATACTAGCTCAACCAGAAGCTCCTCTGTTGCAGGTAAGATTGAAGGGGCTAGACCCAGAAGCTTGTTATTACTGTCCACAGTTGGAAACAAGTTTCTATGGAGATGAGCTCATGAACATCGGCTTAACCATGCCCCATGTTCAAGAAGATTATTTTAGTGTACAATATATATTTAAGAAAATCTAGGAGGATTTTATTATGAAAATGAGAAGATTTCTCAAATGTGCGTCGGTTTGTGCTTTTGCAAGCTTCCTTGTAGCCTGCGGAAATTCTAGCAGCAGTGACAAGGTAGAAATTGAATTTTTCTCGCAAAAGCCTGAAATGCAAGCAACCTTGCAGGAAATTATTGATGACTTTGAGAAAGAGAATCCAGATATTGAAGTTAAGTTTTCAAATGTGCCAGACGCAGGAACTGTTTTGAAAACACGGATGGCCAATGATGAAGCACCAGATGTTATCAATATCTACCCTCAAAATGCAGATTTCAAAGAGTATGCAGCAGATGGCCGTTTCCTTGAAATTGGTGATGATGCAGGTCTTAGTCATTTGAAAGATGGGGCAGTAACACCTTATCTTGTAAATGATACAAACTACACTCTTCCATTGACTGCCAATGCCTATGGTATCTACTACAACAAAGATAAATTTGAAGAACTTGGTTTGGAAGTACCAACTACCTATGCAGAATTTGTTGCTTTGGTAGACAAAGTTAAGGCTGATGGCAGTGTGGCACCATTTGCCCTTTCTCTAAATGATGCCTGGTCGCTCAATGGTTACCACCAATTAGCTTGGGTAACAGTTGCAGGTGGGTTTGACGGTGCAGAGGATATTTTGATTCGCAGTGCCAAGGGTGCTATCCAAGATGATGCAACAACTAAGGAAGTCTTGGAGCGTTTAGAACTCTTGACTGACAATGGTCAAAAAGGTTTCACAGGAGCACTTTACGCCGACGCGGTTGCTTCATTTGCAGCAGGAGAAGCCCTCATGATGCCACAAGGAACTTGGGCTGCTACAGCAATCAATCAGCAAGAGCCTGAATTTGAATACGGCATGTTTACCTTCCCAGGAGATGAAAAAGGTGGTGATTACACGATCGGTGTGGCAGACCTAGCCCTATCTGTATCAGCTGAATCAGAGCATCCAGAAGAGTCTAAGAAGTTCTTAGAATACCTCTCACGTCCAACAGTCATTCAGAAATACTATGACGTGGACGGATCACCAACCTCAGTTGAAGGAGTCGACACTGAAGGCAAGTTTGAAGAAACTGCTGGAGTTACACAATATGCCTTCACAGACAAGCATGTCGTATGGTTGCAAAGTGAGTGGGATTCAGAAGATGAGTTTTGGAATATCACTGTTGAAATGGTGAAAAAACCAGATTCAGCAGAACTTGTTAAGAAACTTAATGCCTTCTTTGATCCGATGAAATAATCAGCATGAAAAACAACTATGGGATTAGGGTTTGGGTTTCCCAAACCTGTCCCCCCTATAGTTGTTTAACCTCAGTTTGAAGGAGAGTCCCCTAATTCTTTTTGGAACTGAGATTAAACAACTATACTTGATAAATTTAGTAAAGGAGTTCTTTATGAATCAAAAAGGATTTGTTGCAAAATATTGGCCCTACTTATTTGTAGCTCTGCCAATCGCTCTTCAGTTAATCTTTTTCTTCTATCCCTTGATAACAGGGGTGTTCTACAGTTTAACAGACTGGAATGGTTTATCCAGTAGTTACGATGTGATTGGGATTCAAAACTACATTGATATTTTGAAGGACCCTGACTTCTATACCAGTATCACCTTTACCATCATCTTTACCATCGGTCTAGTCATTGGGGAGATTGTGATTGGTATTTGGTTGGCAACTCTGCTCAATCGGAAAATCAAAGCAGTTGGCTTTTTCCGGACCTGGTATTTCTTCCCAGCAGTTTTGTCAACGGTAACCTTGGGTCTCATCTTTGTTCAACTTTTTAACTACGGTTTTACACAGATTGGCGAAATTCTCCAAATCGACTGGTTAATGGAAAACCTATTGGTACAAGAGAATACTGTTATTCCGTCCGTCCTCTTTGTCGCTCTTTGGCAGGGTCTGGCGATGCCGGTTATCATTTTCCTATCTGGTCTGCAAAGTATTCCAGATGATGTGAAGGAAGCAGCAGCTATCGACGGTGCGACACGCTCCCAGCAGTTCTTCAACATTGAATTGCCTTTCCTCTTACCATCTATCAGTATGGTCTTTATCCTAGCGATGAAATCTGGCTTGACAGCCTTTGACCTCATTTTCGCTTTAACTAGCGGTGGTCCAGATGGTAAGACAGAGTCACTGGGTTTGCTGGTTTATAACTACGCTTTTGTTGACAATAAGTTCTCGTATGCCAATGCTCTGGCAGTTGTTCTCTTCATCTTTATCATTGTGATTTCCTTGATTCAGATGCGGATTTCTAAGAAATTTGAAGTATAAGGAGGTATGTTTATGAATAAGACCAAACAAAGCAATTGGTGGGTATATCTCATTCTATTCAGCGGCATTCTCTTTATGTTTATTCCGCTACTGGTGACGGTGATTAGTTCCTTCAAGCCAACCAAAGAAATCACAGGAAACTTCTTTGGCTTGCCTGAAAATTTCACACTAGACAACTATAGTCGCTTGTTTGAAGATGGAGTTGTTCAATATTTTGGGAATTCTGCCCTGATTACCATTGTCGCAGTTGGCTTGATTGTTTTGGTTATACCTATGGCAGCCTTTGCAGTGGCCCGCCAAATG
The DNA here is from genome assembly GCF_043674115.1 of Streptococcus sp. A34. Classification (NCBI taxonomy): domain Bacteria; kingdom Bacillati; phylum Bacillota; class Bacilli; order Lactobacillales; family Streptococcaceae; genus Streptococcus; species Streptococcus sp. A34. Next base: position 39,841 of record NZ_JBIMJM010000012.1, read on the forward strand.
AAGCGGCAAACAGCTTTCAACTTTATCTACTTTTTCTTGATTATCGGAATTTTTGTTCCCTTCCAAGTGATTATGCTTCCTATGACCAAGTTGATGTCTAGTCTCGGTTTGAACAATATTTTGGGGTTGATTATTCTTTATTTGACCTATGCAGTGCCGCAGGCCCTCTTCCTCTATGTTGGTTATATCAAGACAATTGTTCCTGAAGAGATGGACGAGGCGGCAGCAATTGATGGTTGTGATAAGTTTACAATGTACTGGAGAATTATTTTTCCATTGATGAAGCCCATGCACGCTACTATTTTGATCATCAATGCCCTCTGGGTCTGGAATGACTTTCTCTTGCCACTCTTGGTCCTCAACCGCGACCAAGAAATGTGGACCTTGCCCCTCTTCCAGTATAATTACCAGGGAATGTATTTCAGTGATTATGGACCGTCATTTGCGTCCTATGTAGTTGGGATTATCCCAATCCTACTGGTTTATCTCGTTTTCCAAAAGCATATCATTTCAGGTATGACCAGCGGATCTGTTAAATAATATTCGAAAGGTTGAGGCAACTCAACCTTTTGCCAAAAAACAATAAGAAAAGGCTTTCAAAAGGAGAACAAAATGAAAGTAAAAAATCAAGCAATGTTAATTACCTATTCAGACAGTCTTGGAAAAAATCTGAAAGACTTGAAGCAGGTCTTGGAAGGTCCTTTGAAAGATGTGGTCGGTGGTGTCCACATTCTTCCCTTCTTTCCATCATCGGGTGACCGCGGGTTTGCACCCATGGACTATACCAAGGTTGATGAGGCTTTTGGAGATTGGAGCGACATTGAGGCACTCAGTAAGGATTACTACCTCATGTTTGATTTCATGATCAACCATATTTCAGCCAAGTCACCTTATTTCCTAGACTTCCTAGAAAAGAAAGATGAGTCTGTCTATGCAGATTTATTTATCCGCTACAAGAACTTTTGGCCAAACGGTGAGCCGACTCAGGAAGATGTAGACCTGATTTATAAACGGAAGCCACGTGCTCCCTATCGCCTTGCCAAGTTTGCTGATGGTAGTGAGGAAAAAGTTTGGTGTACCTTTGATGAGCAACAGATTGACCTCGATGTGACAACGGAAACAACTCGTCGCTTTATCAAAGAAAATCTGGAACAGCTGGCGGACCACGGAGCTTCCATTATTCGCTTGGATGCCTTTGCCTACGCTAATAAGAAAATTGGAACCAACTGTTTCTTCGTTGAGCCAGATATTTGGGACATGCTTCATTTTCCGCGTCAGCTATTGGCACCAAAAGGAGTGGAAATTCTACCAGAAATCCATGAGCATTACACCATTCAGCAAAAAATCGCCGAGCAAGACTACTATGTCTATGACTTTGCCCTACCGATGTTGGTCCTTCATGCTCTTTATTCAGGCAATGTCAACCGTCTTGTTCACTGGATGGAAATCTGCCCTCGCAAGCAATTTACAACCTTGGACACGCACGATGGTATCGGAGTGGTCGATGTCAAGGACTTGCTGACAGATGAGGAAACAGAGGCGACAAGAGAAGCCCTCTATGCCCAAGGAGCAAATGTCAAGAAGATTTATAGCACAGAGGCTTACAATAATCTGGACATTTACCAGATCAATTGTACCTACTATTCAGCTCTAGGCAATGATGATAAAGCCTATCTCTTGGCACGTGTGCTCCAATGTTTTGCACCAGGTATTCCGCAGATTTACTACGTTGGCTTGTTGGCAGGAGAAAATGATATCGAATTGCTCGAATCAACCAAAGAAGGTCGCAACATCAACCGTCACTATTATGATTTGGAAGAAATTGAGCGAGAAGTTCAACGCCCAGTTGTGCAGTCCTTGTTCAATCTACTCAAATTCCGCAATACCAGTGCAGCATTTGATGGAGATTTCGCTGTCGATATGGTAGATGCCAATACCATTCACATCAGCTGGACAAATACCGATGCCAATACAGTGGCAGAATTAAGAGCTAATCTGAAAGATAAAACATTTGAAATCATTGAAACAGTTGACGGACAACATCACGAAATCAACTTATAAAGTTTGGAAGAAGGGTTAGGATTGCTTTCCTAGCCTTTGTTTCCTTTGGAAAGGAATAGACATGGAAAAATCAAATTGGTGGAAAAAGTCGGTTATTTATCAAGTATATCCGAGGAGTTTTCAGGATTCGAATGGTGATGGTATTGGAGACATCAAAGGAATTACCAGCCGTTTAGATTATTTGCAAACATTGGGGATAGAGGCTATCTGGCTCAGTCCTGTCTATCAGTCTCCTATGGATGATAATGGCTATGATATCAGTGATTACCAAGCCATTGCGGCGGAATTTGGGACTATGGAAGACATGGAGGAGCTGATAGCAGAAGGGCAGAAGCGAAATATTAAGATTGTGATGGACTTGGTCCTCAACCATACATCTGACGAACATTTTTGGTTTCAAGAAGCCTTGAAAGGTCCAGAAAATCCCTATTATGATTACTATGTATGGGCCGATGAGCCGAATGAATTAACATCTACTTTCTCAGGATCTGCTTGGGAATATGTTCCACATTTGGACAAGTATTACTTGCATCAGTTTTCGGTCAAACAACCAGACTTGAACTGGAAGAATCCTGCCGTCAAGGAAGAAATTTGGCAGATGATTAACTTCTGGATTGACAAGGGAGTCGGTGGTTTTCGACTGGATGTGATTGACTTGATTGGGAAAGAGCCTGAAAACTTAATCACAGCAGACGGTCCGACTCTCCATCCCTTGATTCAAGAACTAAACCAGCAAACATTTGGTGCCTATGACCTTGTAACCGTGGGAGAAACCTGGAGTGCAACCCCTGAGAGTGCCCAGCTATATTCTCACCCAGACCGTAATGAATTTTCGATGATTTTTCAATTTGAGCACGTTTGTCTAGACCAGCAAGCCGGCAAAGAAAAATGGGATTTAGCTCCGCTTGATCCTGCCAAGTTACATCAGGTTTTATCAAAATGGCAGACAGAATTAGTTGGGAAAGGTTGGAACTCGCTTTTTTGGAACAACCATGATTTGCCACGGGCTATTTCCCGCTTTGGTGATGATAGTCCTGAATTCAGGGAACTAAGCGGAAAAATGCTAGCTATTTATCTGCATTTTATGTCAGGTACGCCTTACATTTACCAAGGGGAAGAAATCGGCATGGTCAACACACCGATTTCAAGTATTGAAGAAGCGGATGACATCGAGACGCGTCGCATGTACGCAGAGCGTTTAGAACAGGGGTATTCGGAAGAGGAACTATTGGCTTCCATAAATGCTAAGGGACGGGACAATGCCCGCAGACCGATGCAGTGGTCTGGCAAAGCTGGGGCAGGTTTTACCGAGGGCGAGCCCTGGTTGTCTTTTAGCCCAACTTATACAGCTATCAATGTGGAAGAAGCCCTGGAAAATAAAAATTCTCTCTTCTATACCTACCAACGATTGATTGCCTTGAGAAAGCTTTATCCCTGCATGGCAGAAGGGAACTATGAGACTTTAGATACAGGTAATCCCTTGGTATTAGCTTATCGTAAATTTGATGATGTAGATGAGTTTGTGGTCTTGGTCAACTTTAGCAATCAAGCTCAGGAATACCGTCTTGAAGAACAATTAGGAGAAACTATCCTTTTTCACAACTATTCAACGGAATCAGAAGATACCTCTCAACTGCGACCTTATGAAGCTCTAGTCTATAAAAAGTAAAATTCCTATTATATTTCCAAGCATTTTTCCTGAAATTTTGGTAGAATATAGTGACATGAAACTTCACAGTCTCTAATGTCCGCAATAAACATCAAAGAGAGGTTTTATCATCATGGGGAAATTCCAAGTTATTTCACACCCACTTATCCAGCACAAATTGTCTATCCTTCGTCGGACGACAACTTCTACAAAAGATTTCCGTGAGCTGGTTAATGAAATTGCCATGCTAATGGGCTACGAAGTCTTGCGTGACTTGCCATTGGAAGATGTAGAAATCGAAACACCGATTACAAAGACGGTTCAAAAGCAGATTGCAGGTAAAAAATTGGCAATCGTCCCAATCCTGCGTGCCGGTGTTGGTATGGTGGACGGCTTGCTCAGCCTAGTACCAGCAGCCAAAGTTGGCCACATCGGTATGTACCGTGATGAAGAGACCCTCCAACCCGTTGAATATTTGGTGAAATTACCAGAGGATATCGACCAACGCCACATCCTTGTTGTGGACCCAATGCTTGCAACAGGTGGTTCAGCTATTCTTGCTGTTGATTCGTTGAAAAAACGTGGTGCATCCAATATCAAATTTGTGGCCCTCGTATCAGCTCCAGAAGGTGTAAAGGCTCTTCAAGAAGCTCATGCAGATATTGACATCTACACAGCTGCCCTGGATGAAAAACTCAACGAAAAAGGCTATATCGTCCCTGGTCTGGGAGATGCAGGTGACCGCCTCTTCGGTACAAAATAAGGGCTCTTTGTCAACTGTAGTGGGTAGATGAAAAGCTAACACCTAGAGAGGACGAACTTCGTTCTCTCTTTCTTGGCTCTTTGTCAACTGTAGTGGGTAGGTGAAAAGCTAACACCTAGAGAGGACGAAATTCGTTCTCTCTTTTTGTAT